>JAWXAU010000113.1 GCA_034439655.1 Bacteroidota bacterium
AAGGGACTAATCCCGAATGCTTTCGGGATGTAGTTCGGCATTACCATTCTACAAACCAAATCCGCCACAGGCGGAGAACTATTTTAGTTTAAGAATTGGTATTATATAATGAGTTTCGTTATAAACGTATTTCGCAATTAAATTCGATTGAAGCTAAGAGTTAAAATAAAAAAAGAGTATAACTATATGCTACACTCTTTTTTTTGAAAACTAAATTTATAATGGGTATTATTTTCCTTTTACATAACTGCTCAGTTCGGTCATCGAAGCTTCAAAGGTAAATGCATCGTTCACTTTATAATAATTGTTCTTATCATAGCAATGCGAGAAAGCATATTTGGCATACTCTAGTTTTGTTGACTCGAAGTCGAATAATTGCACCATCTCCTTTATTTGTTGAGCAGTAAAACAATTAGCATCGGTTATTTGCTTGGCAATTTCTAATTTGGTACTCTCAAAACTTTTACTTTTAATACTCTCTTTAGCCGTATTGAAATCGTTACTGTTCATTGGCATTGGGCAACCATAAGGGCCATTATAGCCTGGCACGTATCCGCCTCCATTATTATATCCACTGTTATTGTTGTTGTTGTTTTGATTTGTATTATAACCTGTATTTCCCATACCGTAGGCAGTTACAAACCTATTTAATTCTTCCACATTGGCATTGATATAAAAAGCAGAATACACTACCGAAAAATTTGCAGGATCGTAGCAACGTGGATAAGCATACTGAGCAAAAGATAGCCTATCTCTTTCGGAGAATATATCAGTACAAAGCGTTTTTATTTGTGCAGAAGTGAGGCAATAGTTTGTAGATAATTGTTGTGCCGTAATTATTTTACCTGCTTCGGTTGTTTGATTACGTACCTTTCTTTCTTCAGCTTGGAAAACCAGTGGGGTTAATGGACTTGCACATCCTGCCCATGTACCACCATTGCCTGTGGTAGTGGTGGTTGTTGTTGTTGTAGTGGTAGAGTATGAACTAGCGGTTTGGCCTGTTCCTGTACCAGACGCATTTATATTAACGCCTCCTCCATTTATTTGCAGACCATTTGGATTTACATTGATATTCAAATTTGGGTTCATCGGGTCGTTTGTTGTTCCGGTATTAATGTTCACGCCACTAGGATTTGCGTTCATATCTACGCCACCTGCACCATTATTACCATTATAATTTGTGCCACCATTATAACCAGGGTCTGGAGGAGGAACTTGTGTGATAGTAATTACAGTTGGATTAGAAGAAAATACCTTTATAGAATACTTAGCTACATAGTTGTTTTTTGTTTTTGGATTCTTCATATTCCTCACACGTTCCGAGGTAATATCGGATATAGGGCGGGGTTTTATCACAAAGGTTTTGTCGTTGCCAGAGGCCACGGTTACATTGTCGGTAATACTTCCCAAATCGGCTTTTTGAAATTTAACAACCACTTTATACCGGGTCATTGGGCGATTGTCGACCCGAACATTATTAGAAGGTACGGGATTAATTGTGATGCTGTTTACCATCAAGGTGAAGTTTTCATTGTCTTCGGTAAAGAAAATCATGTTGCCGTTTTGTGCTGAAACATTTAAGGCAAACACGCTTAATAAAATTGTAAATAGATTCTTCATGTGTGTAGATTTTTATATTGTGCGGTGGGGGTATTTCAAATGAAGTTCCAAAAATAGGGCATATTCCTGAAATTAAAAAAATGGTATTGGTAATCAGCTAAATAATTTTACAAATTCCAAATCTCCCACGATTTATCTGCCTGATGCTTTAACATATCAACTCCGTTTTGTGTATCACAGCCAACTTCCTTGCAGCGTTGCAAATACAAAGTCTCTTCAGGATTATAAACCATATCGTAACAAAGGCATTTGGAACTAAGAGCCGCATAATTTATGGCTGGGGCTTCATCGGTTTTGGGCCACATACCCACTGGTGTAGCATTGATTAACAAGTCTATAATACCTATATACTCATCGCTAAGTTGATTGTACGTAATGATGTTATTTTCATCATCTTGGATGCTGCGTGATACTATATGATACTGTATTTTATTTTTGTCCAAAACATATTTTGCTGCCTTAGCAGCTCCCCCGTTACCCAATATAATAGCGTGCTTAACTTTACTTAAGTCAAGTTTATCCTGCAAAGATTTTTCAAACCCATATATATCGGTATTATAACCTTTTAGCAACAAATCGCCTTTGGTTTGTCTAAACCTCACACAGTTCACCGCCCCTACTACTGCTGCTTCCCGATCCATTTCATCTAGGTAGTTGATGATATCTTCTTTATAAGGTATGGTTACATTAAGACCCTGCAAATCTGATCTTCGCATAATTAGTTCGGGAAATTGCAATATATTGTTTAGCGGGAAAAGTTTGTAGGAATGCCCCGATAAATTAAGCTGCTTAAATTTTTCTGTAAAGTATTGGGGCGAAAACGAATGCTCCAATGGCCAACCAATCAACCCATATATTTTTTTTTGCATTTCGTGAAAATTTTGAATTATGCAACCGTTTTCAAAATATAATTACTTTCTTTTGATTTGGATATCCTGAATCTTAGTATTCTCTACAGAAAGTATAGTGAAAACAAAGTCATCATTCTCAATTACAGTGCCCGATTCGGGAATATTTTGGTATATAGAAAATATATAGCCGCCCAGTGTTTCGTACTCACCTATAGGCAAGTCCAATTCATACTTATCATTTAAATGATCAATCTCCAATCGTGCATTGAACACCCATTCGTGTTGCGAATTCTCTTGCTCGGTCACCGTTTCATTATCATATTCATCATTTATGGCCCCAAATATTTTTTCTAATATATCTTCTGTAGTTACAATACCAGCAGTACCTCCAAATTCATCAACAACTACAGCCATGCTTTTGCGTTGCTTGGTCAATTGGTTCAACAGATCTCGAGCCGCCATCGACTCAGTGGCTATGGTAATGGGCATCATAGCATGACGTATACTTTTGGGTTTTTTCAATAATGAATTTTGGTGTATATAACCTACTATGTGGTCAATGCTTTCCTCAAACACCAATATTTTTGAATGGCCCGATTCAATGAGTACCTCATATAGTTTCTCCACAGACTGGCTTTGCTCAATGCCAATAATTTCGGTACGCGGGGTAAGGCATTGGCGTATTTTTACATTACCGAAATCGAGAGCGTTCTTAAATATTTCCGTATCTACATCTGCATCTTCTTCCAAATCCATTTTGGCCGATTGTGATATATACTCATCCAAATCTACTTTACCAAAAACCGGAGCTCCCTCCTTCCAATCGAGCCTGAAGATGCCATTGAGCATGGACTTTGCAAGCCAGGTGATAAAATGCACCAAGGGATAAAATATATAATATATAATTAAAAAGGGTACGGCAAAAAACTCCAAAATCAAATCGGGATTTATACGGAACAATACCTTGGGCAAAAACTCGGCAGTGAACAAAATAAATATGGTGGATATGAAAGTGGCTAAAATCAATAATATATATCTGTGCTCGTGAAAGTACGGTTCCAGCATAGGGTGCAGAAATTTTTCTTCCATAAAAATGGAGTATATAACCAGTGCCGTATTATTGCCAACCAGCGTAGTGCTGATAAATTTGGATGGCGTCTTTACAAAAGGTGATAGAATTTTTGCCGAGAAACTCCCCTGCTTATTCTTTAGCTCTATTCTAAGCTTATTGGCCGAGATAAATGCTATTTCGATGCCCGAAAAAAACGCACAGGCTATGAGCGTGAAGAATATGATTATGGGGCCATCCAAGATATTTAACGATTAAATGATTTAAGATTTGGTGTTTTATTCAAGCAAAGGTAAAGTGAGGTTTTCATAAAAACTATAATAATTATGGTAGGCCGATTTTAACTTTCCAAAACTTCTAAACTTTTGGAAAGTTAAAATACAATAGTTTATTCCACAATTACACGGTCCTTACCATCAAAATAAGGACTTTGGACTGAGAGTACTTTCAGTGGGATTTTAGAGGTGGTTTTTACCCAGTGTATCACACCCTTGGGTATAAAAACGACCACACCCGGTTTTAATTCAAATGATTTTTTGCCCAACTTCATGATGCCGGTGCCTTCCAACACCGATATATGTTCGCTATGATATAAATGTTTGTGAGTCTTTACTTCATTTCTAATCACAATGATAAAACCACTGCTCAAGCTATCGCCACTAATACGTTCGATCCATATATTGCTTATTGTATCGGGCATTTTCAAAGTGTCAGTTTGAAAAACTACTTGGCCAATCATGGATTGGGAACAAAAAACCACCGATACCAATAAGATTATTTTTTTGATACGGAAATTTATCATAACATTGCAAAGATAATCTTTCGTACATGTTAGGCAAGTTAAAATTTCTATTCCCATTATTAATTATATATCACTCCGTTTCAGCCCAAAAGCTGAGCATTAGCGACAAACGGACTATTATATCCAATTATAATATCACTTTAGCAAAACAACAATGGGATAGTGTTGCCACCTATTATGATAACAAAATGGCAAGCTTTCTGCCTCCTAGCAAAATGGAATCGCTTTGGGAACAACTCGCTAGGTACTATGGTGAATACAGCCATTATGAGACTGCAGATACCGCCACAAAAAAAGGTGACTTGGTATTCGTAACCAAATTCCATTTTAAACGCGGAAGTTTGATGGAACAAATAAATATGAATGATACAGGGCTAATAACAGGCCTTTGGTTTTTACCACTTGAGGATAAAAGTGGATATGCCGAACCTAATTATTCTAACAAGAAATTATATTATGAAACGGATGCAGAAGTAGTGACCGGAGATTATAAAATGAAGGGGAAACTTACAGTGCCCAACAATGCAAAAAAAGTCCCCGCAGTGATATTGGCATGGGGTTCAGGACCCAATGGAATGAACGAAGAA
The DNA here is from genome assembly GCA_034439655.1 of Bacteroidota bacterium. Classification (NCBI taxonomy): domain Bacteria; kingdom Pseudomonadati; phylum Bacteroidota; species Bacteroidota bacterium. Next base: position 4,930 of record JAWXAU010000113.1, read on the forward strand.
ATAGGAGGTTGCCAACCATTCAACGATTTGGCAGCAGGACTTGCATCGCAGGGCATCGCCGTTTTGCGTTTCGACAAACGTACATATAAACACAGTATGGATATTAATGCCAAGGGTCTGCCCACAATTGACGATGAATATACTTATGATATAGCTAGTGCCTTAAAATTATTAAAAACAAAAATATATATAGACCCAAAAAATATATATTTATTGGGCCACAGCCAAGGCGGGATGTTATTACCATATTTGCTCAAAAATATAAAAGGTTTTGCAGGAGGAATTAGTATGGCAGGTGCAGCCCGACCACTTGGTGAACTAATAGTAGAGCAGATGAACTACCTTGCACCAGATAGCATACTAAAAACCATGGAAGAAAAAATGATGAAAGAAAAAGCTATCACACAAGCAATGCTTTCGATGAGTGATACGATTAAATATAATACAGATGCAGACTTGTTACCTCTCGGTTTCCCAGGGAGTTATTGGATTCATTTGAACAAAATACAACCTGCTATCATCGCAGCAAAAATAAAAAAACCTATCTTGTTTTTACAAGGGGAAAGTGATTATCAAGTACGGATGGATGATTATAATTTGTTCAGACTATATAATAAATCCGCCAATCATTTTTTTAAATCATACCCTAAATTGAATCACTTATTTGTTGAAGGTGAAACGGAGGCATTATCACAACCTTCCGACTATTTTAAACCCGGAAATATATATGAACCCGTGATTATGGATATCGCAAAATTTATTAAAACAAAACAATTATGAAATCTTTGATTCACGAATACAAAAAAACAAATCACTATATGAGTAAAAAATATCTTATTATACTTCTTCTCTTCTCGTTTGCTGGTGTATATGCCCAAGAACCCATGAAAGACAGTGCTACAGGCAAATATTATTTTGAGAAAGAAACAGAGAAGGGAATGGTACGCATCAATAATATATTATATGACGAGGTCACTACTTTTTATGCTAAATATGCTTTAGCCAAGCATGATGGCAAATGGTATATGGTAGATCAAAACCTCAAAAATATGAGAGGCCCTTTTGATTATGCCGACCGAGAGGCTTTCGACAATAATGGAGAAGCTGCAGTACGTTTAAATGGAAAATGGAATGTGCTTAGCTACAAAAATAAGTTATTATTAAAACGCTCGGTACCCGACAGCAATTTTTTTTACAATCAGAGCGAAACTTTTTATTTCCAATCTGTAAATAACAGGGTATATCGTGCCATTATAAAGAAAAGAAAATGGGTGGAACTGAGTTGCACTTCAGATTCAACACCAGGAGAAGGTATTACAAATGAATACTGTGAACTAGAAGATTTCTTAAACTTTTCTGGTGAAAATTTAGCTGCGGTGAAAAAAGAAAAATATGGGTACGTCAATAAAAAAGGAGTCACGATTTTACCCTTTATATTTGACTATGCTGGAGACTTTAACTATAAAGCTGCCGTAGTGAAAAAAGATGGCATGTATGGCTATGTAGATGCATCGCTTAATTTGTTTATACCATTTATGTTTGATAATGCAAAACCTTTTATAGTTTCTGCTGCTGCGGTGCAAAAGGGTTTTTGGTATGGCCTTATCAATAAACAAAGAATGACTATCGTACCTTTCGATTATAGTGATTTAAATTGTATAGACCAGAATGGGCTATTATATAGTGCCAAAAAAAATTCAACTTTTGGAATAATTGATAGCAATAATCATACAGTAATTCCTTTTGACTATGAAGCTGATTTTGGAATGATAAATAGCAATTGCTTCGTTGCTAAACGAGACGGCTATTTTGGCCTCATAAATATTGTGCAACGTAAACTTGTACCATTTAATTATAAAGAATATGATTTAAGCTTGAAGTCAAAAAATTTGATTGTTTTTAAAGTGAAAGAAGATACCAAAAATCCTTATCAGATATTTAATACTTTTGGTGATAAACGTAACGACGAAGGATATCAAACTGTATATTATTTTTATGGCGATCGTTGCCAAGTGAAACGTAATGAAAAGTACGGCTTAATTGATGAATCGGGTTATGAAGTTGTTCCCTGTCAATATGACGCTATAGGTTATTTAAATACCGAAGGCACCTACCAGGTCACTAAAGGCATTGAGAAATTTTTTATTGATAAAACAGGACAAAAAGTAGTAAGGAAATGATAAACATAATTAACAGATTTAACACTAGAATTATATATATTCTCATTTCAGGAATAATCTGTATAAATGCTTGCAAAAATAACATCCCCAATGCCATTGATAAACCTTTAACTGAAAAAACAGATAGTTTACTATCGGAATCTGATATCGAAAATAAAATTTTAGATAAACTCTCAAAACTACCCGAATGGGTAAAGGAAAACAACTATATAGATTCGTTTACCAACCACAAGCATGGCCTTGCTGTAACTACTGAAAAACCGACAACAGACAAACCTGATTTCTATTTTCGGGTAGGGTATAATGGAGAAGATAGGTTTGAAACTTATTTCCACTTTTATGTAAATCCTAAAACGTTTGAAATAAAAATTTTGGATCTGCTAGATGGCGATATAGTGCCTATAGCTGTTTGGAGGAAAAGAGAATTAAAGCGGAAGAAATAACCCTATATTATATATATTATTCCGATAAACTTATACCGTTTTGGCTATCTATAAGTGTAGAATTATTTGAACCTATTTCCATATTTAATTCAGTACCATTCCAACTGAGTTTAACTCTACCATCTTCTAGTCTCCAATTACCGCTCACACTTGTATAGTTGTTCATCATAGCTTCGGTTCCTTCAAAGCTACCATCGGCTTTCAAATTTAATTCGATGGTAGCTAATGATTTTGCACCTGTAACCTCTGCGTTGCCTGTGGGTGCTTGTTTCCAAGTGCCAGCCAATTCCTCCATCGGGTTTTCCGCAGACTCTTTTTGTTCCACATTTTCAGGAGATTCTTTCGAATCTATTTGTTCAGATTTGATTTCTGAATCCTCTGTTTCACCTTTTTCGCTTGAATGATTTTTACAAGAAAAACAAAAAACAATTGAAACTATTATAATATATTTCATAATACTATTATAGGTTAAGAATTGGTATTACTTATATTGACACCCTGAGCGGCCCGCCACGGCGAGGAAGGGCTATCCCTCAAACGTACTATAAAAATAATTCGTCTCACTTTTAAATTCTCCAGCACAAGTATCTACCATTTTATATACTCTTTTTATACCCATTTCATTATATCTTTTCTCAAAAACTTCATCTTCGGTACAACCTAAAAGAAACGCAATTTGTATATCACAATATCCTTTTTGTTTCATCTCACTCATGAGTTCAACAGGCATATTATTTATATTAAAACGCTTGGCTTCGGTTTCTATAATAACCAATTCATTTATCTGTTGCAAAAACCAACGATCGATGCGTGTTACTTTTTCTATCGTGCTTATGGGTACACCCAAACTCATTGCATCTTTGATATGGAAAACCCTGTTCCAACTTGGGTTTGCAAGACTATGCATAATTTCATCGAGGTTGCGTAATTGTTTTCCATCGGCTCCCAAACCTTGGCGATTTATTTCCAAACTTTGTAATGCTTTTTGCAATGCTTCTTGAAAATTACGACCAATAGCCATCACCTCACCCACCGATTTCATTTGCAAACCAAGGGTTTTATTTGCTCCTTTAAATTTATCAAAATTCCAACGCGGCACTTTTACGATTACATAATCGAGTGCGGGTTCAAAATAAGCTGAGGTAGTTTTGGTAACAGGGTTCATCAACTCGTCCAAATTATATCCAATGGCAAGTTTGCTCGCAATTTTTGCAATGGGATATCCTGTAGCTTTACTGGCCAATGCCGATGAACGACTCACACGTGGATTTATTTCAACAGCTATAATACTTTCATCTTCGGGATTCACCGCAAATTGCACATTGCAACCTCCGGAAAAATTACCAATGGAACGCATCATTAATATAGCCATATCACGCATCTCTTGAAAACATCGATCACTCAAAGTCATAGCAGGGGCCACGGTGATGCTATCGCCAGTATGGATTCCCATCGGGTCAAAATTTTCGATGGCACATATCACAGCTAAATTATCATTTTGGTCTCGCAGTAATTCCAACTCATATTCTTTCCAACCCATTACTGCCCTCTCTACCAAAACCTCGTGCGTAGGACTGGCTTTAAGTCCACGCATTAAAGCGGCATCAAATTCTTCTTTGTTGTGTACAATTCCACCCCCGTATCCACCAAGCGTGTAACTAGGTCGAATCACTAAAGGAAACCCTATTCGTTGTGCTATTTCTTTTCCTTCCAAAAATGAATTTGCTACTTGGCTTTCGGCCACACCAATACCAATATCAATCATCAGTTGGCGGAATTTTTCACGGTTCTCCGTAGTTTCTATAGCATGTATATCAACTCCAATCATCCGCACTTTATACTTTTCCCAAATGCCCAACTCATCTGCTTCTTTGGCAAGGTTCAATGCTGTTTGCCCACCCATAGTAGGCAGCACTGCATCAATTTGATGAGCCTCTAAAATCTCTATAATACTTTGTACCGTAAGTGGCTTTAAATATATATGATCGGCCATCACAGGGTCGGTCATAATAGTTGCTGGATTACTATTGATAAGTGTTACTTCAATACCTTCCTCACGCAACGAGCGGGCTGCTTGTGTGCCGCTATAATCGAACTCACAAGCTTGGCCAATGATGATAGGACCTGAACCTATTATTAAAACTGATTTTATTGAACTGTCTTTGGGCATCTAGATTATTTTTTATTTTATAATTAATATTTTTTATTTTAGGAATAAGGAGCTGGTGAAAAGGAGTAAGGCCATTCGGAGAAAAACTAGTCGGCAACGCCCCCTTAATCTTTACTCCTTATTCCTTGGTGCTATCCCGTAAAATTAGGCAAAATTAGGATATATATAAATACCATTGTGCATTGTTGAAAAAAGAAATTTAATTCGCTTAAATACAGTCACATCAATCATTCTCGAAAATTTCAAAAAATATTAAATTAATTGCACGCACATTCGAGAGCCCTACTATCTTTTGGGGTCAAAAACATTCTCCACATTATTTCCACTTTGCGGCGGCCCCCTGTGGATAATTGAACATTTAAAACTTTGGCAAGGCCTTTAATTTTGCGGTACTTATAATATATATAGTTTTTACACAATTTTCTTAACCAAACAAATACATGGGCAAAATAATAGCAATAGCAAACCAAAAAGGAGGCGTAGGCAAAACAACTACCGCCATCAACTTAGCCGCCAGTCTCGCCGTGCTCGAGTTCAAAACTTTATTGGTAGATGCAGACCCACAAGCCAATAGCACCTCAGGCATCGGGTTCGACCCTAAGAATATTAAAGCAGGATTGTATGAATGTATTATACAAGATTTATCGGCCCGCGACCTCATTATTAAAACTGAAATAGAATACTTGGATTTGCTTCCCTGTAATATTGACTTGGTAGGTGCAGAAATAGAAATGGTTGACCTACCCAATAGAGAACAGATGATTAAAAGGGTGCTTACCAAAATAAAAAATGATTACGACTTTATTTTAATAGATTGCTCGCCGTCATTGGGTTTAATTACTTTGAACTCACTAACCGCTGCCGACTCAGTTATTATACCAATACAGTGCGAATATTTTGCTTTGGACGGATTGGGCAAATTATTGAACACGATAAAAATTGTGCAAAAAACCACCAACTATCCTTTGCAAATTGAAGGTATGTTGCTTACCATGTACGACCAACGTTTGCGTCTTTCGCACCAAGTTGTGGATGAAGTGAAAACACATTTCCAACAATTGGTATTCGATACTATTATACACCGCAATACCAAATTGAGCGAAGCCCCAAGTTTCGGAGTGCCAGTTATCAACCACGATATGGATAGCAAAGGCTCAATCAATTATTTGAACCTAGCCCGCGAACTATTGCAAAAAAACGGAATGGCTAGGCAGACTAATGAAATAGTTGAAGAAACGGAATAAACCAACTGCCCTTGTCCCCCTAAAAAGCTTACGGGGCTATTGGGAGTGCGTTACCACAAACCACTAACTTTATCCAATATGCATGAAAATGTATATATATAAATTATTTTAAAATCATATAAATATTCACCATCCTTTATTATCAATAAAAATGTCAACCAAAAGAAACGCACTAGGCAAAGGACTTAGTGCCCTCCTCGAAAGCAATTCAACTGATGTTACCACTATGGAAACCCCCATGCGTGTGGGTTCAGTTTCCGAAATAAAGATAGCCGATATTGAGGCAAATCCATTTCAACCGCGTACCGAATTTGCCGAAGCCGATTTGCAAGAACTTGCCGATAGTATTATAGTACATGGTATTATACAACCCATCACAGTTCGTAAAATGGGCTATGATAAATTCCAAATCATATCGGGCGAACGCCGCACCAGAGCTGCTGTTTTGGCTGGCCTTACTTCTATTGCAGCCTATATAAGAATTGCCAATGATGAGCAAAGTCTCGAAATGGCTTTGATAGAAAATACACATCGCAAAGATTTGAATGCGATAGAAATTGCCTTAAGCTACAAACGACTTTTAGATGAATGTAGCCTAAAACAAGAAGAGCTCGGTGAAAAAGTTGGTAAGGACCGCACTACAGTAAATAACTATTTACGATTGCTACGCTTGCCAGAAGATATACAGGCTGCCTTGCGTGACGAACGCTTGAGCATGGGCCATGCACGTGCTATCATTAATATAGAAAATCCTGAAAAGCAGAGAGCTATTTTTGAAGAAATAATCAACGGCAACCTCAGCGTTCGTAAGGTGGAAGATTTGGTGCGTGAACGCGGTGCTTCTAAAAAGAATACAAACTCTACTGTAGCTTCCACAGATGAATTTGTATCGGAGTTTGAATCATACCAACACACCCTTTCCAAACGTTATAGCTCCCTTGTTAATTTCCGCCTCAAACCCAATGGCAAAGGCGAGATTGTGATACCTTTCCATGGCCGTAACGAATTACAAAGATTGATCAATTTGCTTGAGAACTAATTATATAATTTGATAGCACACAAAAAATATTATATATATATATGTAGAGGTATCATACTTCTGTTTATTTTTGTTAGTCCTTTATATAGTTTTGCTCAAAAAGATTCTCTGGCAAAAAAGGACACCACACTTGTTCCCGGTTCAAAACATTCTGCAAAGAAAGCTGCAATTTTATCTGCCATCATTCCCGGTGCGGGGCAAATCTATAATAAAAAATATTGGAAAGCACCAATAGTTTGGGCTATGTTGGGCGGTTCCATATATTATTTTATATATAACCAACAAACCTATATCGACTTTAGAAATAATTATAGAACTCGTGTAGATGCTGACCCCAATACCTTCGACAATTATTTATTCCTCACCAATACGCAACTTAAAGGGCAGCGTGACAATGCCCGCCAATCACGAGACTTGTCCATACTTATTATGGCCATTGCCTATTCACTAAATATAATAGATGCCAATGTAGATGGGCACTTATATAATTTTGATATGAGCGATAATTTATCATTGAAGGTTAAACCCAGTTATTATATAAACCCGATAGATATCGCCCCGATAAATATCGGGTCAGGATTTATAATGTCATGTTCAATACATTTTAAAAACAAACCTGTATATGGATTCTGATAAATATATGGCCCGCGGCGTATCGTCGCAAAAGGAAGATGTACATGCTGCCATTGCAAATCTTGATAAGGGTTTATACCCCAAAGCATTTTGCAAAATACTCCCAGATTTACTAGCCAATGATTCCGAATGGTGTAATATTATGCATGCCGATGGAGCAGGGACAAAATCATCTTTAGCCTATATATATTGGAAAGAAACTGGCGACCTTTCTGTATGGCATGGCATCGCACAAGATGCCTTGGCCATGAACCTGAACGACCTACTTTGCGTAGGTGCAACTAATGATATTTTAGTTTCGAGTACCATTGGCCGCAACAAAAATTTGATACAGGGCGAAGTAATAAAAGCTATTATTGAAGGTACCAACCAATGTATCGAAACTTTACAAAAATTAGGAAGTAATTTACACCTCACCGGTGGCGAAACTGCCGACGTGGGCGACCTTGTGCGAACTATTATAGTCGACTCGACAGTAACTGCACGCATGCCACGCAAAAATATAATAGATAATGCCAATATAAAACCTGGTTGCGTGATAGTAGGATTGTCATCGAGTGGCAAGGCCAGCTATGAAAACTATTATAATGGCGGTATGGGTTCCAATGGGCTCACCAGTGCCCGCCACGATGTATTTGCAAAGTATTATAGTGAGAAATATCCCGAGAGTTTTAATACTTCTCTTCCACATAATCTTATATATAGTGGAACCTGCCAACTCACCGATAAAATTGATACGCCCAATGGCCCCGTAGATGCAGGCAAATTGGTATTATCTCCCACACGATTATATACACCTGTGGTAATAAAAGTATTACAAGAACTTGGCGGAAAAATATTGGGAATGGTACATTGCAGTGGTGGTGGTCAAACCAAAATATTGCACTTTGTAGAAAATATACATATTATCAAAGATAATTTATTCCCAATCCCACCCCTATTCTCTCTTATCAAAGAACAGAGTGGAAGTGATGACAAACAATTATATCAAACATTTAATATGGGCCATCTTTTAGAATTTTATATGGAGGAACAATTTGCCCAAACTATTATAGATATTGCCAATAGTTTTAATATCGATGCACAGATTATTGGGCGTTGTGAAGCTAGGGAGGGCAAGGGCTTGACGCTGCATACAGGAAGTGGAGTTGTGGTATATTGATTCCTTTTTTAAACTTCGTACATCATATTTCGTAATTCCTTGTTCTTAAATATTTTTGCATGACAAACAAGGATTAATACCGACACTCAATAGACCTCTTTCATAATTCAAATAAGAAAAGCCAAATTATAACGGACACTTTATTTTATTGTAGTATCGCTCGCCGCGAACTCCGATAACTA
>JAWXAU010000114.1 GCA_034439655.1 Bacteroidota bacterium
CCCGATAGTTATCGGAGTTTGCGGCGAGCGATACTACAATAAAATAAAGTGTCCGTTATAATTTGGCTTTTCTTATTTGAATTATGAAAGAGGTCTATTCTAAAAACTAGTCCGCCTCAGGCGGAGAACTATTATAGTTTAAGAAATGGTATTATAGCACAATAATTAGCAAACACCTAAAAATATCATTATATATCCAGCAACTCCACAAAGCCAAAACTGTCCACATCAAACAAACCTTTATCGGTAATTTTGAGTGAAGGTATAACTGGCAAGGCCATAAATGACAAAGTCATATAAGGTGCTTTAAGTGGGGTTTGTGTAATACGTTTTGCATGATTATCGAGTTCGGTATAATGTTTTGCAATTTCTTCGGCAGGTTCATTGCTCATCAATCCTGCAACAGGCAATGCCATGCCGCGTATTTCGCTTCCTGCTGCTACTGAAATTCCACCACGCATTTCTATAATACAATTGATGGCCTTCCATAAATCTTCATCATTACTACCCACCGCCACTATATTATGACTATCGTGGGCCACACTCGATGCTATTGCCCCATGTTGTATATGAAAGTTTTTGATAAAACCCATACTTATTTTAGCTTGATTATATCTATTCACTACACAAATTTTATTATATAATTTATCTGCCGGATACAATACTTTACCATTGTGAATTATAATATCTGTTTCAGATTTGTGGGTAACTATTTGCCCCTCAACAGCATCAATTGCCTGAGCTCGATGCTTGCCATCAGATAATTTTGTAATGATTTGTAAATCTTCTAATTTTATTTTTTGAATATTGAAATTATTAATTGGTAGTTCTGTTTTGGTGGAAAATAAACATTTTTGATGATATACTTTTTCACCTTTAATATAAGTTTCTACCGAATTGAAATTCACCAAATCTGCTACCAAAATAAAATCTGCAGTTTCTCCTATTTGTAGTTTGCCCACTGGTAATTTATAATGGTCAATGGGATTAATGCAGGCAGCTATGATAGTATCAAACAGATCTAATCCCTTGGCTATGGCTCGAGCAGCCAATTTGTCTATATGACCTAAATTCAATTCATCGGGGTGTTTGTCGTCGCTACAGAACATTATTTTTTCGGGGAAATCTTTAAGCAAAGGAATCAGTGCTTCAAAATTTTTGGCTGCACTTCCCTCACGAATCAAAATCTTCATTCCTTTTTGCAGTTTCTCCAAAGCCTCCTCATAAGTGAAGCATTCGTGGTCGGTGCTAATACCTGCTTGTATATATTTGTCCAGCATTTCTCCTCTTAGTGCAGGTGCGTGGCCATCAATGGGTTTATGATATTTATGTGCAAGTTTGATTTTATCCATTATTTCAGGCACTTGGTTTAGCACACCGGGGAAGTTCATCATTTCGCTCAAATATAATATCTCTGGCATTTGCAAAAGGTGGTCAATTTCATCCACACCCAATACTGCACCAGCAGTTTCAAAAATAGTTGCGGGCACACATGATGGAGCCCCGAAGAAAAAATGAAAAGGGACCTTGGCACCATTGGCTATCATATATTTTACGCCTTCCATTCCACACACATTGGCAATTTCGTGCGGGTCGCTCACAGTGGCCACAGTGCCATGGGTAACTGCCACACTTGCAAATTCTGTGGGCAACATCATGGAACTTTCAATATGGATGTGGGCATCAATAAAGCCAGGCATGGCAAAGTGTTCACAACCCGCCGCATCGCATGGCTCAATGGATTGTATACGTCCTTCGCATACGGTAATAGTGCTAGGCTCAATTTTTCTTTGAGCCCAATTAACCCAAAAAGCTTTTACTATAAACATTTTGTTTGTAATTTTGATGGATGAATATAAGGTTTGCAAATCAAGTGCATTAAATTTGCAAACTACTATTCCCATGAAAAAAATTATATTTTTCTCTTTAATCAGTTTTGTGTTTGTTGCCAAAGGTCAGCATCCTAACTTTGCCTTGGCTGAAAAAAAATTTGAAGAAGGCTTGTCGAATGAGAAAAAGTATTATGTCAATTTTAATCAAGAATATTTTATAAATAGTTACACGGCTTATCATGAAGCTGCAAGTTTATATATAGATGGATTAAGCAAATGTGCTGTAGGCGAAAAGATATATGCAAGCTATCATGCAATGAAATGTTTGTATGCCGAGGCCGAAGTATTTAATGCTATGGAAACCCCGAAAAAAATATATGATTTATATGTTCCCAATTTTGATAAATTAATACCTGATAGTTCTTTCAATCATTATAAACAAATTGCCAAATTAAAAATTTCGAAAATAAATTATGATTCTATATGGGTTAAAACTTTAGATATATTATACACATCGAGTATTAAAGTGAGGCGAGAATTATATACCATCAAATGCGGTAGTATGTTGCTCAATCACTATCGAGAATCGCCAGAACAATACAATGATATATTATACCATGTTATTATTGCATCGGGCAATGTGGCCGAGGCTCAGGTATTATTATATCATTTGCAATTGTGGACCAACCTAAAAGACAAACCCATTGAAAACAATCCAGCCATCATCAAAGCAATAGACAGCGGATTGAGCAATCACCCCGATAGCTTTAGTGAGGAACAAGTAAAAACATTGGAAGGCCTTAAAAAAAAATTAACATAGGCAACCATTTATAATAATTAAGAGTCGGCACAAAATATATGAACAAAAAAATACTAATCATTATTATATTTGCTACAAGTATGATAACAAAACTAGAAGCACAGTGGGTGGTATCATCTGTGGGATTTCAAGTGGGGCCAAGCTTCGGTTATAAGTTTCAGAAAGCTGCTAACACAAACACAGTACCTGGCTTTCCATTTAATTATAAACAAATGAGTGACTCCACCAACAAAACAGACCAGTTTAGAGTGGGTTACGACCTTGGATTCAACGCCATGTTCAATGGAGGTGGCACTTCGTTTTTTCAAATAGGTTTACAATACCGCACCATTGGTTTTCGCCGCTTATTGGTGAATTTACAATACTTAGATTCGATACAATATTTTGGATTGATAGATGGACATAGCCAAACAGGTTCAAAAGATGTGCGATATAAATATCAGTATCATATGATAGAGTTGCCAATTACCTATTGTATTGGTATGCAAAATATAGAAAAAATGTTTGATCCTTTCACGTGGTTTATCACGGTGGGCGTAACGCCTTCATTCTTGTTTGCAAACACGATGTGGGCTAGGTGTTATGGTTTTGATATTGATGGTGTAAATCAAATTAGCAGGGTGAAAGATGTAAATTTCAATTATAAAAAATTTATGGTATTTGGAAATATCGGTGCCAAGTTTATGTACCGCCATCCCGAAAATGATAATTTAAAATTCAGTTTACAACCTACTATCTATATCCCCACCACTTCAATAACAGCTGGCGGTTCAGGTATCAATATGTGGATTCCCTCTATCAATTTGCATGCGGGGATTAATTATAGTTTTTAATATTTTTTAACCACGGTTCGCTGCGGCGAATCACAGAGTAAAAACACACGGAGTTGCACGGTGTTTTTATAGCTATAATTTAAACTCTGTGCCTAACTCTATGTTACTCTGTGGTTAATTTACACCTTGCAAAGACAAATTTAATCAATGTGGAAAAATCGTATCACGATAATTATGCTGAACTACATCCCGAAAGCCCCGCTTAATCCCGATAATTATCGGGATGCGGGGGAATTAGTCCCTTTCTTTTGGACTACTATATATTGAATTTCGGTATAATTCGTCAATCGTAATTTTTTTCATTCCTAATATGATACATTTGCGGAAGAAATAATAAGCAATGAAAAAAAGAGAACAACTCATAGAACTACGCGAACAAGCATTACTTGGCGGCGGCGTAGAAAGAATTGCATCACAGCATAAGAAAGGGAAACTCACAGCCCGCGAACGTGTCCATTTCTTAATGGACGAAGGTTCGTTTGAAGAAATTGGCTCAATGGTAATGCACCGTAGCAAAGATTTTGGGATGGAGAAACAACAATTTTTGGGCGATGGCGTTATCACGGGTTATGGAACTATCCATGGCCGATTGGTATATGTTTTCTCACAAGATTTTACGGTGTTTGGTGGTTCATTAAGTGAAACCCATGCGGAAAAAATTTGCAAGATTATGGATATGGCTCTCAAAAATGGAGCACCAGTAATTGGCCTCAACGATAGTGGTGGAGCAAGAATACAAGAAGGTGTAGTTTCATTAGGAGGCTATGCAGATATATTTTACCGCAATACCATTGCCAGTGGAGTTATACCGCAAATTTCAGCCATTATGGGCCCATGTGCAGGCGGTGCTGTATATAGTCCTGCCATTACCGATTTTATTATGATGGTGGAGCATACCAGTTATATGTTTGTAACAGGACCCAATGTAGTGAAAACAGTTACGCATGAAGAAGTAACGAGCGAAGAACTCGGTGGTGCATCGGTGCATGGAACTAAATCGGGGGTGGCACATTTTACTGCAGCCAATGAAATAGAATGTATCAATCAACTCAAAAGATTACTGAGTTATATGCCACAGAATTGTGAAGAACAAGCTCCGTCATTGCAGTATGATATAATAAATTGGGAGAATGAAACTAGAGAAAACCTCACCAAAATAATTCCAGACAATGCCAACCAACCTTATGATATGCGTGAGGTAATTAATGGTGTTATAGATGAAAATACATTTCATGAAGTACATAAAGATTTTGCAGAAAATATAGTTGTAGGATTTGGAAGATTGGCAGGTAGAAGTATTGGTATTGTTGGTAATCAGCCTGCACAGTTAGCAGGTTGTTTGGATATTCATGCCTCACAAAAGGCTGCACGATTTGTGCGTTTCTGCGATTGTTTTAATATACCTTTATTGGTGTTTGAAGATGTGCCTGGTTTCCTTCCGGGTACCGACCAAGAATGGAATGCTATTATAACAAATGGTGCCAAACTATTATATGCTTTTTGCGAATCGACAGTACCACGTATTACGGTAATTACCCGTAAAGCTTATGGTGGAGCTTATGATGTAATGAATAGTAAACATATAGGAAGCGATTTGAATTTTGCATGGCCCACTGCCGAGATTGCGGTGATGGGAGCCAAAGGTGCTGCAGAAATTATATTTAAACGTGAGATTGATGCTGCTGACAATGTAGAAGCGAAAATGCAAGAAAAGGCGGATGAATATGCAGAGATTTTTGCAAACCCCTATCGTGCTGCAGAGCGTGGATTTATTGACGAAGTGATATTGCCTGAAGAGACCCGCATCAAGCTCATCAAAGGTTTTCAAATGCTTGAAAATAAAGTTGCAACCTTGCCAAGGAAGAAGCATGGGAATATACCGTTGTAGAATTTACGGAAGAATGGCCAAGCACGCGAACTAGTATATAAATGATAGTATATCGAAACTCATTCGTTTAGTTGTAAATTATTCTATTATATACTATTTGCCAATCACTCCCTAATTTTACCATTCTAAAAAGACATAGCGATTAAAGAAATTAAAAAAAGCTGAAGAAATAAGAAAACAGTATTTTGAAGAAAATATTAAAAAATAAATCTATCATGAAAAAGGCATTAAAAACCGTTTCAATCGACACAATGATTGATAAGCATATTGGCAAGCAGGGTACTCCTAAACCTGAAGTGTTTGAAAATGAGTTAAAACTTGATTTACTTGGCGAAGCCATTAAGCAAGCCGGCTTAGAGCGAAATCTAACACAAGAGCAATTAGGGCAACTTTTTGGAGTTCATAAAGCACAAATTTCAAAACTTGAGAATAGTTTAACCGACGCAAGAATTGACACTATTATAAAAGTATTTAAGGCGTTAAATGCAAAAATAAATTTCAATGTAGAATTGCTTAACCAAAAAGTGAGACTAGCTTAAAAAGATGAATTATATATAATGAAAAAAATACTCATAGCCAATCGTGGCGAAATAGCCCTGCGTGTAATGCGTGCCTGCAAAGAGCTAGGAATTAAAACCGTAGCAGTATATAGTGAAGCCGATGCAAATGCTCTCCACACCCTATACGCTGATGAAGCGTACTGCATAGGTCCACCACCTTCCAACCAAAGTTATTTGCTCGGTCATAAAATTATTGAAGTGGCCAAACTCACAGGTGCTGAAGGAATACATCCAGGTTATGGTTTCTTAAGTGAGAATGCGGAGTTCAGCAGAATGGTGCGTGAAGCAGGTATTATATTTATTGGTCCAAGTCCTGAAAGCATGGAAACCATGGGCAGCAAAATTGGAGCAAAGCAAGCCGTGAGAAATTTTGGTGTGCCTTTAGTTCCTGGAATTGATGAGGCCATAACAGATGTAAATGAAGCAAAGAAAATTGCAAATACCATTGGATATCCAGTTTTGATCAAAGCATCTGCAGGTGGTGGTGGCAAGGGAATGCGTGTGGTGAATGCAGAAAGTGAATTTGAAGAGCAAATAAAAATGGCTCAGAACGAAGCCAGATCTTCATTTGGCGATGATGCAGTTTTCATAGAAAAATATTTAGCGGCTCCAAGGCATATCGAGTTTCAAATTATGGCCGATAATCATGGAAATGTTGTACATCTTTTCGAGCGTGAATGTAGTATACAACGCCGTCATCAAAAATTAGTGGAAGAAGCACCGAGCTGTGTACTCACGCCACAGATGCGTGAAGAGATGGGCAAAGCTGCGGTGAATGCTGCCAAAGCTTGTAATTATAGCGGAGCAGGAACTATCGAATTTTTGTTGGATGAAAAATTGAATTTTTATTTTTTAGAAATGAATACACGCTTGCAAGTAGAGCATCCTGTAACAGAAATGATTACTGGAATTGATTTGGTGAAAGAGCAAATAAGTGTAGCACGAGGTAATAAACTTTCGTTCACACAAGAAGATTTAACTATAACAGGACATAGTATAGAATTGCGTATTTGTGCTGAGGATCCTGCCAATAATTTTTTACCTGATATCGGAAAATTATCAACGTACAAAATCCCACAAGGATATGGAGTTCGCGTGGATGATGGCTACAAACAAGGGATGGAAATCCCGATACAATACGACCCTATGATTGCCAAATTAATTGTATATGCTGCCACCCGCGAAGAAGCAATGGAAAAGATGATACAAGCCATCGATGATTATCATATAAGTGGAATTGAGACTACACTTCCCTTTGGCAAATTTGCGATGCAACACGAAGCTTTCCGCAGCGGTAATTTCGACACCAAATTTATCGATAATTATTTCAAACCAGAATTGCTGAACGAAGCTATGGACGAGGATGAAGAGCTGATTGCAGCCATTGCTGCTGATATATATTGGGACAAAGAAAATAAAACAACTGCCACTACAAACTATAACAATAAATCTTTTTCTCCTTGGAGACTAAACAGAAGATAAGAAAGGAATAAGTAGTAAGGAATAAGGAATAAGGAATAAGGAATAAGGAATAAGTAGTAAGGAATAAGGAATATGTAGGAAGGAATAAGGAGTAAGGAGTATGGAGCAAGGAATAAGTGCCATACGGCTGATTGCTTTGATATATTATGGAGGGCTTCGCCCACTGACCACTGACTACTGACTACTGATCACTCAACCTCCCCACCACCTTATAATTCGATTTCTTCAATGTTTTCGACTCCAACGCTTTTTCTTTAATTACGCAAAAAGGCCATCTACCGCTGCTGTGCACCATATACCAAGTGTTTTCTTCGCCCATCAAAAAAGCAATATGGGTATCGAGACCTACTATATATAATTTGTTTTGAGGCGGGCCTAGTTTCTTCACAAAATCTTCTATATCAATATTGCTGTATCGTGTTATATATTTATCGAGAAGTAGTTCTCTAATCATTTTTTCTGAAGGCATTTGGGCCATCTTTTCACGTTTTATATCAAAACCTGCATCACGTAGAATCGTTGCTACGAAATAACCACAGGCGATTTTTCCTTTGCGTGGTTGTTCGGTGGTTCCATTAAAATCATATAAGGTACTGTACCAAAAAGGAAATATTTTTTCAGTAATATATTTGCAAATAGCTATATTTTTTTTACTCGTATCATATAATGATTTTGCTTGCTTTTTTGCATTAATGTATTCCGCTTGAGAGATAGATGCAGGCTGCATACCTGGCACCAAATGCCGATATGGAGAAAAATATAAACCTACCAATAGTATGATAGTTATACCTACAAAAGTATATAATACAATTTTACGTTTGCGACTCATTAATTTCGTGGCAAGGCATAGATCCGTTCGTACACACGCTTAAGCAATGGCAACATAAATAAAATAAAAAATGCCGTTTCAATTAATTGAATGATATATAAATTCTCTTTATAGCCAACGGAATCATAATAATTGCCTTCTCCTTCTGTGACAATCAAATAGGTAAAAACTGGAATGGTTAAGACCATAATATTGAAAATCATAATCCCTACAATATTCCAAATACTATATTCATTTCTATCGTAAGCTAAAATTAAATGTACTACCCCATAAAAAAATGTTCCATAGTAACAAAGTTTTACATAGTATTCTGCCCGTATCCCACTTGAAAAGATGAGTCCAAATATAGCATAAATAATAGGCAACAAAATAGCTACGACTAGTAGTACAATAAATTGCCTCCAACGTACATTTTTAAAGATCTGCAATAAAATGCATATACCTAGTAAAAAGTAGCTGCTGAACAATAATGATTCATTCCCGAAAAATCCATTATTCGAAAATTTTAAGCGAGAAATATCGGAGAGTCTATCATTCAATAATCTTTTAAATGTGGTTATATCTTGATCGAAATCATCAGTTTTATTATCTTGCAAATCCTCATTGGCTGTTGTTTCGTTATTCAAACTTTTATGAGCATTACTATTATAAGGTTTTGAGCTTTGAGTTTTGATTGCATTGTCATAATCATTTTTTAAATCGTCGAATGTAATTATTTTAAAATATTCATTTTCATCTCTATGGCTATTTTCTAAATTATATATATCATATTTTACAGATAAATCTGCAATGTCATTCAATAATGCATGGACCTCTGCTTTTGTCTGAACCTTGAACGCCTTAGCTCGTACTCCTTCCGCACTATCATAACCTTTAATATACCCTGACCTCGTACCTGCTCTTTCACCGTCAATATATTTGTCGTCGTATTCGAAAAAATGAAAATGATGTTTGGAGAAATATTGATAATCTGTATTCAGCAATTTAGAATATACAGGCAAAGATTGATTCGAAGTGTTATCCGATTCATCTTGATGATTGTAATCACTTGTTTTTAGCATAAATACTTGTGCCAAATTTGCCGCATTTACATCTTCAATCAATTCTTTTTCACTTACAATATTTGATCGTTTAAATTCTAGTACACCTGCATAAGAAAATATAATAAACCACATGCCCACCAATGTAGCATAACTCAGAAAGAAAGATATATACTCATCGGTAATTTTACGCTTACCAAATTGCCTTTGCTTATCAAATATTACCGTTTTATATATCCAAAAACAAGTAACAGTTACAGCCAAAATAGAAGAAATACTGATGGATACTTCATGAGAATGATAGTCTAAATCGGCCATACCAATAGGAGTAATCATTGCCAATGCACTAAGTACCAAACACGAAAGCAATGAATAATATAAAAAATAATGAGCCCTAATACTCCACATCAGTGGATATTTTTTCACCAGATAATTATCAAACCTCTGCAAAAATCTGGGATATAATAATATGTTCTTTTTCATGTAATATTTTATTTAATTATCACTATTCAACTTAATAATATTTAATCTTCCTTTAATCGCAAACTGCTAACTAACTACATATCTTTTTTAAACAACTTCCTCGTCGAATCACTAATATCTCTATAATAGTTTACCATAAGTCCTTTACTCAGTAAGGTTTTCAAGAGCTCTACCGGGGCTATATTAACTGCAAAATTTACAATATATATTGTTCCTGTTTCTTCCACGGTAGCACCTTCCATGTCTTTAATTGCAGCAATCAATTCCTGCTTTTCGAATTGACCATTGAGCTCTATACAATTGGTGCTGCGGTCTTTTCCAAAATCTCTTCTTGCACCACTATATAAAGTATTTCCGTTTTTAATAAATATTAAATTATCCGAAATATTTTCTACCTCATGCAATTGTTGCGAACTTAAAATAACAGCAAACGGATGACGAATACTTTGAGAAAGATATTTTAAATCCTGCAAGAAAAGTTGCTGAGCATTGATATCGAGATTGGCCAAAGGCTCGTCCAGTATGAGCAATTGCGGTTTGCGAATCAATACTTTTGCAAGCTCAAAACGCAATCTATAACCGCCAGAAATCTGCTTCCAAGTAAGGTCTCTGAATTTGTTCAATCCCAATCTTTCTATAATATAATCAACTGCGTAATCATTTTCTTCATCCTTAATTCCATGAATAGAGGCAGTGAATTTCAAATTATCCGATAAGGTACCAAACCATGTATCAATTCGTTGTGGAATATATCCTATTTTTTGCTTGGCTTCATACCATTCGTTGGTATGATATTGTGGAAAATTGATGGTACCACTTGTCGATGCCAAATCGCCAGCCAACATGCGGAGCAAAGTAGTTTTCCCGTTTCCGTTCTCGCCCACTACACCTGTAATCTCACCAGTTTTTAATTCGAGTGTAAGCGGTTCAAATCTAAAAGTTCTTCCTTTGCCCTCATAAACTTTCCCCAATCCTTCAGTAGTCAACATCACTTTATTGATGACACTTGGCTGTGCAGGAACCTTGCTTTTCTCCTTTACCTCTGTGCAAACAAGTTCTATCTCTGCTCGCAAATTATTCATTTGTTCCTGATAGCTATCGGGATTGTGATCCACACTTTCTTCCGATAGGGAGTTGTACTTTTTTCTGATATTCAGAATTTTTGTTTCCAAATCTCTGCTCAAAAACAAGTCAGTGCCTACATCTAACATCCTTCGTGTAGCCCTTGCCAGGTCAGGGTCTTGCGTAAGCTGCCAAAGCTCGTCCAAACGTTTGTTTAAAAATTGCTCTTCCATTGCTACAAATTAATCTGTTCTTTTGTAAACTAACTAATTTTATTTTTCACCAATGTCGCTTAAATACGGCTGTCAACTTTTTCTTGCGTTGTTATCGGGTATTGCTTGTGCTGCTGGGGCTCTATATGCTGAGCAATATTTTAGCTTAGATGCTGAACATGGAAATGGGGACTATTTTATTGTTTTTTTTGATAATTTTTTCTTGATTTCATTAATCGAAGAGTTGTCAAAATTTGTGATGGTTTTCCTGTTTTTAAAATTCATTCACAACCGAAAAATTTTATTATATATAGCATTGTGCATAGGACTTGGCTTTTCGATATTTGAAATGAGTCTTTATACTTATTATCAAAATTATGATATATATAGATGGATTCCCTTTGCATTACATATATTTTTAGCCATTATACAAATGCGGGTGATGATGTATGCTCTCGACTTCAGCACTCAAAGATATTTTTATATCAATTTGGCTTGGGTAATCACTTGGCTTATCCATGGGGTATATGATTTATCAGTATCCATATCAATCAAATGGATATGGATTTTTTCGTTACTTACTGTTTTATTTTTAGTTAGTTTATATATATTATTCAGCCAACAAACTGCCAAAGATGTAGCATTAGAAACTAAAATAGATGAAGAAGAAAATGAGTCCGGCGATTTTGGATTTTTTAAATAACGAATAGCGTTCGAAAACATGAATATTAAACAACTGAAACCGTATCTCGACGATCAAGTAGAGATTATCAATAGACCAGGTTTTATTACTGCCGATCCTATTTCTATCCCGAAACTTTTTACCCAAAAGCGAGACATAGAAATCATGGGATTTTTTGCTGCTACCTTTGCATGGGGGCAGCGGGTTACAATATTAAATAATTGCAAAAAACTGATTGAATTATTCGAAAACAAACCTTACGAATTTATTATAAACTCCACAGCCAAAGACTGGCAAAGGTTTGAAGGGTTTGTTCATCGTACTTTTAATAGCAGTGACTTATTATACTTTATCGATTTTTTTCATCACTATTATAATAATTATGAATCGCTCGAGCAATTATTTGTGAAAGGTATTGGAAAGAAAGATGAGAATATGGAACATGGTTTAAATCATTTTAAAAAGAGCTTTTTTGAACGAAATATACATTTAAAACGTACCGAAAAACATATACCGTCGCCTGCTCAAAACTCGGCTTGTAAAAGGCTAAATATGTATTTACGTTGGATGGTACGAAAAGATAATTGCGGCGTTGATTTTGGCATTTGGGAAAATATAAATCCCTCCCTGCTGCTTTGCCCGCTCGATGTGCATGTGGGCCGCACCGCCCGTAAGTTAGGTATCCTTACACGCCCGCAAGACGATTGGAAAGCTGTGATAGAATTGACCTCGAACTTAAAAAAATTAGATAAATTTGACCCCGTAAAATATGACTTTGCCTTATATGGAATTAGTTTGTTTAAAAAAGTTCACAGTTCGCAGTAAACAGTTTGCTGTTGCTCTCGCAAACAAAGCCATCTAATGCTTACTGCCAACCGTTTGCTGCTATCTGCCACCTAGCAACTATGTAAGCAATCCACTATTTGTTAATAAATTCCAAAACAAATCCATTGTTTCAATAGCATGTATATACTTAATTTCGTTCCCAAATATTTATGAAATCTATATTACTCACAATCTCAATGGCAGCAACTGCCTTATTAAGTTGCAATGGTGGTGGCACTGATCCAAATCAGAAAACAGATACTCTAAAAACTCAATCAGCACAGCCTAAGGATTCCTCCGTTGTTCAAACCAATAACAACTATAATGATATCGCAATGTTCCTGGCAGGATATAAGCCTACCAAAGATTCAGCATTGATGGGTCTTACCAAAGATTCTATTTGGTTGAAACATGCTAAAAAAATGAACGACGGTTTTAGCAGAATTGAAGAAAATCGTTTTAGCAAAATGCGTACATGGCGTGACACCGAATTAAAAGCAGCAAATTCTTCAGGAATCAAAACATTATATTATCCTTTTGCAGGACCTGATATTTTAAATGGCTATATTTTATTCCCCAACTGCGAAAACTATATATTGGTAGCGTTGGAACCTGCAGGAAAGATAAAGGATATGCCTAAAATGAAGAGACCTGATTTTGCCAAGTATATATATCATTTGGACAAATCAATGAATGATATTTTTGTGCGTAGTTACTTTATCACCAGTGCTATGAGCAGTGATTTCAGTAGGTGGAGTGTTGATGGGAATTTGCCAGTGATGATGGTGTTTTTGGCACGAACAGGGAATATTATTTCGGATATCAAACGCATTGCTATTGCCGATGATGGTTCGCTCAAAGAATTCAATTTGAACCAAGCAATCCCAGAGACATATATTAGCAAAGGCGTTAGAATTGATTTCGTAAACAAAGAACAGCCTAGTGTTGCCAAACATGTATACTATTTCTCTATGAACATGGCTGATGAAGAGTATCAACACATGTTCGGTTTAGATAAAAATAAGGGTTTCCTCACTTGGATCAATAAACAAGGCGATTTTATATCCTATATGAAAGCTGCAAGTTATATTAATCATTATGGTTTCCTTAGCAATTCGCGTAAAATTGTTTTCAATAGAAGTAAATATCATTTGCAAGACGACAGCGGAATAGCTTATAATTTCTTCGATAAAAAAGTATGGAAGATTAACCTATATGGTCAGTACTCTCACCCTATCAGAGACTTTGGTAAATTGTATGAGAAGGATTTAGAAATAGCGTATAAAAAAGATTCAGCTAATGTGAAACCAGTTCCTTTCAAACTAGGCTACCACTATAGTAGTGTAATGAATATGATGCTGGCTACGAAGAAGTAATTAGAAAACAGTAAACAGTAGAAAGTAGAAAGTAAACAGCCCGCCGCGGCGGGTAGTAAACAGTAAACAGTAAACAGCCCACCGCGGCGGGCAGTAATTAGTAGACAGTTGTCAGTGGCTAGTTGTCATATAAATTTTTAGTACATTAATGCTTGTTTCATCTTGAAAAATATATTATATATTGTGTTATGTGTGATTGTTGGCGGCTTATCGGCAAGTGCACAGGCCAAGAAAAAAAAGAAGAAACCAAAGGCACAGGTTGTGTATTACCAACCATCGAAGCAAAAGAAAAAAGTTAAAATAAAGTATATACCACCACCACCACCTAAACGTTATGATTTCTCGCAGTATAAGAATTCAAGCAATCCCATAGAGCAAATTTTTAGGAGCGATTCTTTTTTTTATAATGATTATTTATCGCAATCGGCTGAGCGTAGGGTGCAAATTGTATATACCCGAATAGACCGTGATCGTTATAATAATCCCCACTTTATTGATTATGTTTATCGTGCTGATGCGAATGAATATTTCTACCCAGCCAGTACGGTCAAATTGCCTTTAACTGCAATGTGTTTAGAGAAGATTAACCAACTCAACATTGAAGGACTCACTAAAGAAACTGCACTCACCATCGACTCATCAGGCAAATGCCAATATGCTAGCTATTATGATAGTTCCTCTGCAAATTATCAGGCTTCATTAGGTCATTATATAAAAAAGATTTTGTTGGTTAGTGATAACGATGCCTATAATAGAATGTATGAATTTATGGGGCCAAGTTATATCAATAAACGTTTCAAACAATTGGGAATGCCTTCTGCTAGGGTTACACATAGGTTTACTCCTGGATGTACTGAAGAAGATAATATGATCACGAATCGATTCAAATTTTATGATACCGCAGGAAATATAATATACACTCAAGAACCAATAACTTGTATGGAATCTTTTGAACCACCTACAGGTCAGGTATTGTTGGGCACTGGATATATCGATTATGATGGGAAACTAAAAAAATATCCTAAGGATTTTACGGGTCGGAATTTTTTTCAATTGCAAGATATACACCTCACACTTAAAAAATTGATGTTCCCCGATGCATTTAGGAAGGACAAACGTTTTGACTTAAGCGAAATGGATTATCGTTTCCTCCGCAAATATATGAGTATGTACGCACCTGAATCCATAGACCCAGTGTATGATTCTATGAAAGGGAATTTTAACTGCATTAAGAAATATTTAATCTACGGACAAAATAAAGATACTGCGGTCAATAAAAATTTACGCATATTTAATATTGTAGGTTTTGCCTACGGATTTTTGGTAGATGTTGCGTATATCATAGACCTCGAAACCAATACAGAATTTATGCTTTCCAGTGCTATATATTCCAATACAACGGGTGTGCTCAATACGGGAATTTATGAGTATTATACTATTGGTATGCCGTTCCTAAAACGCTTAGGTCAGGATTTTTTAAAGATGGAACAAAAACGCCCCAAACTGTATCCTCCCAATTTGGATTATTTGAAGTTTGATTATGGTAAGGAATAAGGAATAAGGAACAAGGAATAAGGAATAAGGAATAAGGAACAAGGAATAAGGAGTAAGGAGTAAGGTGGACGGAGTATTAAGGGGTAGGGGCCATTCGGCAAAATGACATGAAGGGGTAGGGGTAAAAAGAATTAAATTGTAAAGAAAAAATAATCATATTGGTATATGGCGATAAAAATATTTGAAGATGTGATAGGGTGGCAGAAAGCACAAGATTATGTGGTGGATATATATGAAATATTTAGTGCTTCGAAGGATTTTGGGTTTAAAGATCAAATTTGTAGAGCTGTCATCTCCATCTCTAATAATATTGCGGAAGGCTTTGACAGGAGTTCCAATGCGGATTTTATACCAATTCTTAACCTATAATAGTTCTCCGCCTGTGGCGGATTTGGTTTGTAGAATGGTAATGCCGAACTACATCCCGAAAGCCCCGCTTAATCC
>JAWXAU010000115.1 GCA_034439655.1 Bacteroidota bacterium
CATTTATATATTATTTCTTCACAAAAGTTAAAGCAACTGAATTAATACAATAACGCAAACCAGTTGGTTTAGGACCATCGTCGAACACATGACCTAGATGGGCATCGCAGCGGGCACAAGTTACTTCGTCGCGGCTCATACCTGCTGAGTTATCTGCTTGTTTGGTTACCATCCCTTTTATAATAGGTTGGTAAAAACTGGGCCACCCTGTTCCCGATTCAAACTTGTTTGCTGAACTGAACAAATCTAAGCCACAACATATACATTGGTAAGTTCCTGTTTCGTGGTTATCCCAATAGGAACCAGTGTAGGCAGATTCGGTTCCTTTCTCACGAGTTACATGATATTGATCGGCAGTTAGTTTTTTCTTCCACTCGGCATTTGTTTTCACAACTTTTGGCAGTGGTTTTTGGTCGCTCACACCTTGTGGTGCTTCGGGTGCAGGGCTGCAATATATCATCAATAAAGGTAATATAATCAGCAGGCTGTTTCTTAGTTTCATGGTTGTGTTACTTTTAAAGTTTTAGATATATATTATTAGAATAATTAATGTATATAGTTCAGAACGCTTTGGTTATCCGAGATGTCTGTGGTTGTGTGTTTTCACTAACCACCAACATGTAGTTTGTGCCTGGACTGTAAATTACATACTTGGCATCAACACTTTGTCGATTACATGTATTACACCATTGCTTTGGTATACATCGTAAGTGCTAATGTTTGCTACATTTCCTTTGGCATCTTTTATTTGTATATTGTGTTCGCCATTCATCATTACCCATAGTTCTTCTCCTTGTACAGTTTTTAATTTGCCAGTACCATTTCCTTTTTTGATCAATTCTTTTAGAGCATTAAAATCATAAGTTCCAGAAATCACATGATAAGTTAAAACAGCTACCAAGGTGGCTTTGTTTTCAGGTTTCAAAATAGTTTCTACAGTACCTGCGGGTAGGTTTTCAAAGGCATCATTTACAGGTGCAAATACGGTGAATGGTCCGGCGGTTTGCAAGGTTGCAACAAGGTCTGCAGCTTTTACGGCGGCTACTAATGTGGTGTGATCTTTTGAGTTCACCGCATTTTCAACAATGTTCTTTTTGGGAAACATAGCTTCACCACCAACTACTACCGTTGCGGTTGGGGTCATAGATTTTTTTGTTTGTGCATTTACGCTTGTGCCTGCAATAGCAGCAATCATTAATAGGCCAGCGATTTTTTTGAATGAGTTTTTCATGATAATGTTTTTTAATTTGTTAGTATTTTTGGTTAATTGAATACACTTACGGAAGAAAAATGGGTTATGGTTTTAGTTTTACTGAAAAAAAAATTTGGTTTGGCGATAATGTCAAAGCAAAGACAAAAATTGAAATAGTTCCTTAGCGGTTGGTGGTCCCGAATGCTTTCGGGAACAACCACGCACAACGTGGTTATACCTTTTGGAAAGTTTTAAACTTTCCAAAAGGTATAAGCCTTAATTTTGCCCCATGACAGAAAATCAAAGACCGGGATTTGGAAATTCCAGACCCATGATGTTTATGCATTTTGTTGCAGGTGCTATGTATGGCTTTTTGGGATGTTTGTTTCTTTTTAATCCCGAACAAAATTTTTTCGGATTACAAAATGGAGCCAGCATGGGTATCGGTGCCGTGCTTATCATATATGCTTTTTTTAGATTTTGGAAAGGGTATCGCGTACACAAAGTAAATAAATCGTCAGAATAATTCTCCTACACAACTATTCATTTATCTGAGGCGTTTTAAAACACATGCAACAGATTATACAAAATATATGTTATATAAAGTTTCTCGCCTAAACATTGCAATAATAATATTTTCGTTATGCTTTCATAGTTCGTGTAACGATAACCCCAATGCTCCAAAGCATACTGATACCGTACGCACAGGAACAATCACCATTGCAACGGATCCTGTTTTTCAACCCTTTACCGAGCTAACGATAGATGCATACGAGCACGATTGCAAAGATCAGGCACATATAAAACTATTAAATATTCCTGAGTCCAAGGCGATTGAACTGCTACAGAAAGACAGTGTAAGGCTAATTATAATGAGCCGAAAGCTTACTGCTGAAGAAAACGAACCCTTTAAAAAACGTAAGATAGAAATAGCTTATTCACTTTTTGCATACGATGCCATTGCACTTATAGTGCACCCCTCCATGCCTGACAGTATTAAGTTTGAAGAACTGATGGATGTGCTTAACGGAAAAATTGATACTTGGAAAAAATTAAATCCAAAACTCCCCAATGAAAATATACAAATAGTGTTCGACAACGATTCGTCGAGCACGGTTCGTTATATGCAAAATTTGGTTAAAAAACCTTTTGGGAAAAATGTGGGAGCCCTCGATGAAAACAAAAAAGTGGTGGAGTACGTAGCTACACATCCCGAGGCCATTGGTATTGTTGGTCTCAATTGGATTAGCGATGGACGTGACCCCAAGCTGGGAAGTTTTATGGAAAAAGTGAATGTGGTGGGTATTATGCCTGCCGATACTTCGGTAATACCCGAAAAGAAATATTATAAACCCCTGCAATACCATTTGTTTATGCAACATTATCCCTTAATGAGGGCAGTATATTCAGTAAATGCAGAAGCTAGACAAGGACTCGGCACGGGGTTTGTCCATTACCTCAATGGAAGGCCAGGACAATTGATTATACAATCCTCTGGATTACTGCCAGGAACACTTGCCGTATGGAAAAGACAAATACATATAAAAGAAGAATAAGTAGAAATAGAAAAATATATTATATAGCCATGAAGAAGATTATATTATTAAGTGCCTCTCTGTTGATGTTGTTTGTAGCTTCAGCTCAAACTTTAAATCAAGGTATTTTACAAACAGAAGCTTTGAAATTTGCACAAGCCAAACAAACTTTTATTTCCCTCATCCAGCAGCAACCCACCAATGCTGATTTGCATTATTATTTGGCCGATGTGTATTTATTGACTAATGAAGAAGACCAAGTTGAAAAGACCTTAAACGAGGGCTTAGCAAAAAATATTGACAACGCGTTGTGCATAGTAGGTCAGGGTAAGTTAAAAATAGCCAGAAAAAATTTGGAGGGTGCGAAATCAGATTTTGCAAAAGCAGTGGCCCTTACTAAAAACAAAAACGCAAAAGTATTATTGTATACAGGCGAAGCACTAACCAATGGCGAAGTAAAAGACCTTGCACAAGCAGAAATTTACCTGAATAGGGCATTGGAACTTGATGCAAAAGACCCAGATATCAATTTGGCTATTGGCGATTTGTGGTTGGAAAGAAACGATGCCTCTAAACCCATTGAAAACTATAATATAGCACTAGAAAAAGACAGTAAATGCTTAAAAGCATATTTAAGGAAAGGCCGCTTGTACGCTAGTGTGCGTTCGCTTGAAGGTTATCAAACTGCTGTAAGCACTATACAAGAGGGACTTAAGATTGATAGTACTTATGCTCCATTTTATAGTGAAATGGCCTACTTAAATAATCTGACCAAGAGCTATGCAAAAGCCAGAACAAATTACGAAAAATATCTTTCTATTGTGGGCGAGGATATATTTGCTCGTGTAAAATATGCAGGCTTTCTTTTCCTGTCCAAAGACTATCAAAAAACAATTGACGAAATCAATTCCATACATCAAAAGGATAGTTCTCGTCCATACCTATACAGGTTGATGGGATATTCTCACTACGAACTGGGTATTAGCTATAATAAACCGGAGGATACTGCTATAGCAAAAGAAGAATTTAAAAAGGGAATTTATGAAATGGATAAATTCTTTGCCAAACAAAACGCCCAAGAAAAAATTATAAATGACGACTATAAGTATTATGGACTTTTGCTTATTAAGCTTGGAAAAGATGCACAGGGTTGCACCTACTTGATAATGACGATTGATAAAATAAAAGCAATGGCAAGCAATCCTAATATTAGCAAAAAGGAGAATGAATTGGAACGCGAAAAACTACCGGAGATATATAATAGTCTTGTGGAGAATTATATGCGGAATAAAAAATATATAGATGCCATTGGAGCATTACAAAGCAAACTTGAAATCAAACAATCCGTAAATGATTACTTTACCTTGGGGCGTGCAGATATTTTTGCCGCCAAAAGCGACAGTAACCTGTACGACAGTGCAATAGTAGCATTTAATAAAGTAGTAGAATTAAAGCCCGATTATCCCTTAGGACATTTCTGGCTTGCTAGGGCTAAAACGTATAAAGACCCTAAAGGGAAAACAGGTGCTGCAAAACCAGATTATGAAAAGTTTTTGATGCTTATTGAATCTGATACAATTAAATATACAATAGAAAGTTATAAGAGTCAAATAATTGAAGCAAATCGATATATAGCTTTATATCATTTCTATTTAGGCAAAAAAGAAGATGCTATTCCTTATTTCAAAAAGATATTGGCAATTGACCCCAAAGATGCATCATCATTGGACGCAAAAAAACTGCTGAAGTTTTAACGCTGTACAGTTAATTTCTTTTGCGATACTATATGTTGGTGCTCAACTTCAACTATATATATACCATTAGGCAAGTTTTTGGTTGATAGTTGTATAGGTTTGCAACACAAGCCATTTCCATTTTCAATACGTTTACCGTCCATACCTATAATTCGCCAGTTATAATTAAGCTCATTGCAAATATTGGGGCAATAGTCTAAAGTAAAATTGTATCCGGCAGGATTGGGGAATAATCCAAAACGGTGTTCAGTATTTACCTCGGTAATACCCACACCAGGCGTATAAGTAAAAGTCAAGGGAAATGAGGTTGCAGAACAACCATTATTGTCCGTAATGGTTACTTTGTACTGCCCATCTTTGGGTGCAAAAGCTGTTTTGGTAGTATCATTCGCCATCACTGTATCATTCAACAACCATTTATATTTGTTGGCATTTACTGACGAAGTAAGGAAATTAAGGCTTTGTTGAATATTGGGCTTATTGGGGTTTTGATAAACAGTTATATATTTAACCAAGGTATCATTACCTCCAAGGCCGGTTGCTATAAAGGTAACTTTTGCAGTTCCTGCATTGAAGTATTTTATGGTTACAATAGTATCGGGCGATGTGGCAGGAGATCCGTCCTGAAAAATCCAAGATACTGAGGTGGCACCAGTGGTTGTGCTGGTGAATGTTACAGTACTGCCTTGGCAAATGGTAGAATCATCAACCGTAAAAAGAGCTTTGGGTGGTTGTATAGCGGTGGCGTTCCACATATTGCTTTCCCACAACCCACGACCAAATGTTCCTGCACGAAGTTTTTGCGTGCTCTTTTGTATTTCCAATTCGGCAACAGGTACTACGGGTAATTTGCGGCTGAAATATATCCAGTCGCTCATATTGTCATTACGGAAAAATATTCCCAAATCAGTTCCTATATAGAGGCCATTGGTAGTTTTGCCATCATGTATTATACAGTTTGCTGGCACATTGGGTAATTTGGTCCCAGATATATTGGTCCAGTTAGTACCACCATTTACTGTTTTATATACCTTTTTATCTTGTGTGAAAGTACCCATAGTTACATATACTATTTTCGGGTCATTTGGATTTACCGCAATGTAGGTAATAGCCCCATCAGAAACAGGAAGTGTACCTGTAATTTTTGTCCAGGTAGTAGTGGCCCCGCCATCAGTGGTTTTCCATATATTGCCCCAAGTAGCTGCATATATAGTTTTGGCATCGGAAGGTGCAATAGCCATCGTGTTTAAATTTTTTGTGCTGCTGCCTGTAATATTATTTGATATTGCCGTCCAATTGCTACCCCTGTCGGTAGTTTTATATACGTTATCATAGCCAGCATATAGTATTTTAGGGTCTTTCGGATCCATGATATAAGGCGTAACCCATTCGCCCCTTGGCGAACCCGAAATATTCCCTGAAATATCTACGGCATTGTTCACAAAGCCATCGCTTGAACTTGCTATATCGCCATACTGCGAACTGGCGTACATATAGTTTACGTTAGAATAATCTATAATACATTCCATGCCATCACCGCCTTTACTGTCGTAAAAAAAAGTAGAAGTCCTTTTTTTGGTGCCATTGTCTTGATGGCCACATAACACCACATCAGAAGCCGTTTGCGATACACTGAGTCTATATATAGCACCTATATTAAGTCCATTGGTTATATCAGTCCATGAAGTGGGGGCATTCGGAACTCTTGTATAATATACACCGCCATCATTGGTTTCGAACAAAACGCTTTTAGGGCTTTTAGCCAACGGATGATAAGCCATATAATGTTTATCGGCATGCACCGTGGGGTAGGTGCCACCCGTACCATACCAAAAGTTTCCTACCTTCCAACTCGTTCCACCATTGGTTGTATACCAAGTAATAATACCGCCTAAGAAAAGCTCGTTGGCATTCTTAGGGTTAATAGCAAAAGCTAAATCATAAGTGCCTTGTCCACCTGTAATATCTGCAGCAACCTTATTACATAAATAATTTTGACCTGATACACTGCCATCAATATATTGTACCCAATTGGTACCGCTGTCAGTAGATTTATATAATCCCAAAAGCCCTCTGCTGGAATTGCATACAAGAGCATGTACCAAATTATTCGATGCGGGGGTCACTTCTATATTGATACGTTTAGCACCCGTGAAATTAGTTATCTGACTCCAAGTAGAACCGCCATCGGTACTTCTATATATTTGAGAGTTGCTACCAGAAGCATCATAATAAGCGGCATATAAAGTATTGGGATTATTTGGTTTTAATTCCAAATCTATAAAGTAGGCACTTGCTTTTTTCGACCATGTTTTACCTGAATCGGTGGTCATATATATTCCTGTGGTAGTGGCAGCCCACAATGTATTATGCTTGGTAGGGTGCATTTTCAAACGATTCACTAGGGCAAAATCTGTAATATTATAACTTAATGAAGTTGGTTTCCAGGTAACTCCGCCATCGGTAGTTTTCCATACGCCCACACTTTTGGTATCGCTTATTTTATAAGGCCCTTGTGCCCCCCAAAAGCTGCCGTAATCACGGTCGCCAGTAGCTATATATATTACATTGGTATTTGTATAATCCACTACGATATCCGAAACACCTATTTGTGGCAAGAAATCGGAAAGGGCTGTCCAGTTTTTTCCATAATTAGTGGTTTTCCATATTCCGCCCGATGGTGTTCCCACCCAAAAAGTATTACTGTCAGTAGGATGAAAGGCGATACAGTTTACCCTGCCAATTCCACTATACCCTCCAGCTGATGAGTTGAAACCAATACTCACCCAATTCCCTGAATCATTATTTCCACGCTCATTGTTTTGATTCCTCTGCATTTTGCTCCATTCTTCAAAGAGATGGCCTTGAGCTGGCATAGTGCCATTTTCTCCCACCCTCGCTCTCCAATAATGATCCCAACGTTTATAAACACTATAACCTTGGCCTTTTTCTACAGGTTTGCCTTCATAATCTTTTAAAGTTTGTCGCTCAACTTCGTCAATAGTTGTAGTTTGTGCATTTGAGAAACTGCATATTGCTAGGGTGCAAAATATAATTAAAAATAGTTTTTTCATGAGGGGTTTATTATTGAAAATTGACAGCTTTTTGTAATACAAATTCTTTTACCACTAAGTATTTGGTTTTGCCTTTTACTTTATATCTAATGAGAGCTTTGCCTTTGTATTTTACTGGAGGTAAAATTTCTTTTGTTGAAGTGGAGTTATCAATGGTATAACCAATATGTACTTCGAATAAATCTTTGCGTTTGGTATTGAAGGCTGCTTCCGCAGCAACTTTCTGATGGTCAATCCATGCAGAATCAAATATTGGAGTGTCCTTGGCAATGTCTGTAAGGAAAACATGATAGTCCACCCCTCTGCCCCCATCTATGATGCCCGCATTCCAATGCGTTTCGGTTGCATTGAGCACTTCAAAATATTTTGATGATACGCTAATCGGCTTATTGCCGCAAGAAAAAGTAATTGATAAAATACTTATTGCAGCTATAAAAATGAACAGGGGCTTTTTCATGTATAGTGGGCAAAGATACAATCACAAAGCCTGAGTTCAAAAGTGCTTCAAAAAATTTACGTTTATATCGCAATGACAGCGTATTATCCTGTAATTTTGCAACTCTTTTTTAAATTATCTCCAATCTTATATAATTTCCTTGTACATGTTACCACAAGTTATTGATCAAAAAGACACACGTTCTGGCTTTGGTGCCGGGCTATTAGAAGCAGGAAAACTTAACGACAATATTGTTGCCCTTTGTGCCGACCTTACAGGGTCGCTCAAAATGGACGCTTTCCAAAAGGAATTCCCCAGCCGTTTTATACAAGTGGGAATTGCAGAAGCAAACATGATAGGCATGGCAGCAGGCTTAACCATTGGTGGTAAAATTCCTTTCACGGGCACTTTTGCTAACTTTAGCACAGGCCGTGTATATGATCAGATTCGTCAATCGGTTGCATACTCTGGCAAAAATGTAAAAATTTGTGCATCGCATGCAGGGCTTACCTTGGGCGAAGATGGAGCAACACACCAAATATTGGAAGATATAGGTTTGATGAAAATGTTGCCAGGAATGACCGTAATAAATCCCTGCGATTATAACCAGACAAAAGCAGCTACCTTAGCAATAGCCAATTATCAAGGACCCGTATATTTACGTTTCGGTCGCCCAGTTGTTCCCAACTTTTGGCCCGCCGATAAAAAATTTGAAATTGGTAAAGCTTGGAAAATAAAAGAAGGTAAAGATATAAGCATATTTGCTACTGGTCATTTGGTTTGGAAAGCTATAGAAGCTGTTCAAATTTTGGCCGAGCAAGGTATTGATGCAGAACTAATAAATATACATACAATTAAACCACTAGATAACGAAGCTATATTACAATCAGTAGCAAAAACAGGTTGCGTGGTTACTGCCGAAGAGCACCAAAAGAACGGTGGATTGGGTGATAGCATTTGCCAATTATTGGCTTTCAATAATCCAACACCAGTTGAAATGGTTGCGGTAAATGATAGCTTTGGCGAGAGCGGAACTCCCGAACAGTTGATGAAAAAATACGGACTCGAAAAAGAAAATATTATAGAAGCCTGCAAAACAGTAATGGGAAGAAAAGGATAGTAGTCAGTAAACAGTAAACAGTGCATGCGGCAGATAACAACTGACCACTACCCGCCGCGGCGGGCTAACTACTGACCACTGACCACTGATTACTACCCGCCGCGGCGGGCTAACTACTAACCACTGACCACTAAAATACATGTTCACCCACGGAAAAAATATTCGCACCTTCTCTTTAGAGCAATTACAAGAATTATTCTTAGAAAAAGACGAGCCCAAATTTCGTGCAAAACAATTATATGAATGGCTTTGGCAAAAGCAAGCTGCCACTTATGATGAGATGAGCAATTTGCCTTTGGTAACACGCACTTGGCTTGAGGTTACCTTTCCTATACATCATGTAGTAGTCGACCACAAACAAGTGAGTAATGATAGAACTATTAAATCTGCTTTTCGCTTGCACGATGGTTATTTTGTAGAGGGCGTTTTAATACCAACCGATAGCAGAATGACCGCTTGTATAAGTAGCCAAGTAGGTTGTAGTTTATCTTGTAAATTTTGTGCTACGGGCAAAATGGACCGCAAACGCAATCTTGACCATTATGAAATTTTCGATCAAGTAGCACTTATCAAACAACAAGCCGACAAACATTATAATATACAATTGAGCAATATTGTATATATGGGAATGGGCGAACCGTTACTCAATTATAGCAATGTGATGAAGAGTATCGAAATGATTACAAGTCCCGATGGATTGGGCATGTCGCCGCAACGTATAACCGTTTCTACCGCAGGTATTGCAAAAATGATTGTGAAGCTTGCCGACGATGGTGCAAAATTTAATTTAGCATTATCACTGCATGCTGCCAATGATAGAAAGCGTGATGAGATAATGCCAATTAATGAAAGTAATACCTTGTCAACTTTAGAAGAAGCCTTATCATACTTCTATAATAAAACAGGCACACGACCTACTTTAGAATATATAGTTTTTGATAAGTTCAACGACTCAATTGAAGATGCGAATGAGCTTGCCCTATTTGCCCGTAAGTTCCCCACCAAAATTAATTTAATAGAATATAATTCCATTGGCGATGGGCAATTTCAAAAATCGGGAGAGCAAAGATTAAATGCTTTTGTACGGCATTTGGAAAGTAAAAAACTGATCGTAAATCTTCGCCGCAGCCGCGGAAAAGATATTGATGCTGCTTGTGGGCAGTTGGCGAATAAAGGATAAAGGACATTTTATCCGCCGCGGCGGATTATATTTTGAGAGTTTACATTTTTCGACTGCCCGTGGTTGTGTGTCCCCGCCAACCACAACTGCGAGTTATATAATTAGTGCCTTATTTTATAATTGGCACTTGCACCAAAAAAATCTATCTTTGTAAAGTGATTATAAAAGAAGAAATATTAAATCATCGTTCCGATTTTATTGTATTGTGCCAAAAACATCATGTTAAACAATTATTGGCTTTTGGCTCTTCAACTACAGACGATTTTAATTATAATACTAGCGATATAGATTTACTTGTTGAAATAGATGATGCAGACCCCATTGAACGGGGAGAAAATCTAATGTCATTGTGTGGGATACTTTTGAAATGTTTTTTCATAGGAAAGTAGATTTACTAATAGATGCCTCCATTCGTAACCCTTATTTAAAACCATTTCTCAAACTATAATAGTTCTCCGCCTGTGGCGGATTAGTTTTTAGAATGGTAATGCCGAATTACAATATGTTTAGTCCCCTTTTTTTTGGACTATTATATATTGAGTTTCGGTATAAGAAAAAATATTGACACAACTAAAATATTAATTTATGACGGAACAGGGTCGAAAGTACTTGTTTGATATTACTTTAGTTTATATCCAAATGAACTTGAATTATTTAATATAAAAAGTGGTAAGTTTGCTAAATATTTCAATTTTCAG
The DNA here is from genome assembly GCA_034439655.1 of Bacteroidota bacterium. Classification (NCBI taxonomy): domain Bacteria; kingdom Pseudomonadati; phylum Bacteroidota; species Bacteroidota bacterium. The sequence continues at coordinate 10,990 of JAWXAU010000115.1, forward strand.
AATACTCACCTTTGCAGCAGTATGAATTTTCTTCATGGTTTTTTAGAGGCCACGTTATACATACTTTTTCAGTATTTGAAGTATTAATGGATGATATGATAAGAAAGGTATTGCCTGATAAAAAAATCAATTTGAAAACATCTATGATGCAAAAACGCAATTTGTTTAAGGATGCTATTGTGAAAATTGAAGAGAAATATAAAGCCGATATTTCTTTTATAAGAGAAAATACTGAAAAGGTGGTTAAGGAACGAGGTAAACTAGCTCATTGGAAATTAGCCTCTAATCCAGAAAATATAAATTTATTTATAGAAACAAAGAACTTAGTTTTTGTGGGAGAAAAGGAAATAGAAGGTAGTAATTCAATTCCCGAATAGCATACTTTTAGTATAGAAGACGGTAATAAACTTAGAAAACTTATACAGGATATGGTAGTGTTATGTATTAATATACAAAAAGTACTTGAAAAGAAACCATTTTAAAGGTTGGGATTTCAAGCACCTAATGCAGAGTCTTTGATTTCCTTTGCCCAGTCAAACTGCCGATCAACTTTTTTTACTTGTCCAACATCCTGCACCTCCAATCTTGTGATCTCTGTGTCAAAAACTTCTCCCGTGGAGGTATTCTCGATTGAGTTCGTCAACGAAAAAATCTAGCCCATTTGTTTTTTGCTTTTTCACATTTCAAAGATACAAAAACGGATTCAATAAATTCAATAATATGTTTGCATTCGACTAATATTTCAAAACTATCTATCCCCCAACCTCCCCATCAACTCCTTCAATCCAACTGCCATTACATCATTTGGTAAAGGAAAAATTTCATCGCCATTATATATAACAAATTTTTGCGTGGGGTTTATATCTTCGCAAGCTATATGAAATCCTTGTTTTACTTTGGGGCTGCTGGTGCGTTTAATTTCTATGGCCCACACTTCTCTGTTGGGTAATTCCAGTACTAAATCAATTTCGGCACCGGCACTGGTTCGGTAAAAAGAACTCTTGGCTTGTTGGGGTGCAGCAGCCAAAATGTTTTCAATAATAAAACCTTCCCAACTTGCTCCCACCAAGGGGTATGAGAGTAAATTATCGAGTGTGCTTATATTTAAAAGTTGGTGCAATAAACCACTATCACGCACATATACTTTGGGTGTTTTTACCAATCGTTTTTTGGTATTTATATAATACGGTTGCACTTTGCGAACCAGTAATAAATCGCATAACAAATCTATATAACGGCTTGCAGTCATATTGCTAATATCGAGTCCACTTGCCAGCTTAGAAGTATTCATCATACTACCTTGCAAATGTGCGAGCATGGTCCATAGCCTACGCAAGGTGGTAGCAGGAACACGTGGGCCAAGTTGGGGCACATCACGCTCTAAATATGTACGTATAAAATCTTCACGCCATTGGGCACTTACTATATCATTCTTGGCCAAATAACTTGAAGGAAAACCACCACGTAACCACAATTTATTAATATCATTATCCACTTCGGTATAGGAGAGTCCTCCCAGTTCTAAATATTGTATGCGACCTGCTAAAGTTTCAGAAGATTGTTGTAATAAATCTATAGATGCGGAACCCAAAATAAGAAACTGTCCATTACCTTTTCCTTTTTGTCGTCCTTTATCTATAATACTTCGCAGTACTTGAAATATTTCAGGCTTGCGTTGAATTTCATCCAAAATTACGAGCTTACCTTTCTGCATCTGGAAATATGCTTCAGGATCTTGCAGCTTGGCTAGGTCTTTGGGAGATTCCAAATCGAGGTAAATACTGTCTCTTTCTTTGGCAACTTCCAATGCCAAGGTAGTTTTACCTGCTTGGCGAGGGCCAAGTATTGCCACCACTGGGTTGTGGGTCAGCCCTTCAATTAATTTGTCATGTAAATCTCTAAAAAACACCTTGCAAATTTAACACAAAATGTTAAATTTGCAAGGTGTTTTTTTAAAATTGGAATGGTTGGTCAGAGTCGTTTGTCCTCCCGAGGCTAGAGCCTGTGCCGAACTTGTTTCGGTAAGGGAACTCACAATGCTAAAAATCTGCTAGGGTTTTGAAATCGTAGATGTCTCTCCTGCAATCGTGCGGGACGACATGACAAAATAAGACACATCCCACTACCCAATTGCGTGTTTCAAATCTTCAATCAAATCTTCTATATCTTCAATGCCCACACTTAGGCGAAGTAAAGAATCGGTAACGCCTACTTTTTCACGTTCTTCTTTGGGTATGCTTGCATGGGTCATACTGGCGGGGTGGCCTATTAAAGATTCAACACCACCTAAGCTTTCAGCCAAACTAAAAACATGGGTGCGAGATGCCATCGCAAATGCTTCATCCATACTATCACCTTTCAAAGTAAAACTCATCATGCCACCAAAATCACGCATTTGTTTTTTCGCAATTTCATGGTTGGGATGATCAGTAAATCCTGGCCAATATACTTTATCAACTTTGGGATGGTTACGCAAAAATTCTGCTACCACTTTTCCATTACTACAATGGCGTTCCATACGAATATGCAAGGTTTTAATTCCACGCAAAACTAAGAAACTATCTTGAGGACCTGGCACTGCACCGCACGAATTATGAATGAAAGAAAGTTGTTCATATATAACAGGATCGTTCACACACAAGGCACCCATAATTACATCGCTATGGCCACCCAAATATTTGGTAACGCTATGCATTACTATATGTGCACCCATCTCCAATGGATTTTGCAAATACGGAGAAGCAAAAGTATTGTCAACTGCTAAATATATATTATGCTCTTTGGCAATAGCTGCACATGCGGCAATATCAATTATTTGGCAAGTGGGATTTGTCGGGGTCTCTACCCAAAGCATTTTGGTATTCGCATTTATATATTGTTTGATATTGTTCGCATCTATCATATTTACAAAATGAAATTTAATTCCAAACTTCGCAAACACCTTGGTAAACATACGATACGAGCCTCCGTATAAATCATCGGTAGCAATCACTTCATCGCCGGGTTGTAATAGTTTTATCACCGCATCAATGGCACCCATACCACTAGAAAAACACAAACAATATTGTGCATTTTCTAACGATGCCAAACACTTTTGTAAGGCATCACGGGTAGGGTTTTTACCTCGTGCATAGGCGTAACCTTTGTGGTTGCCCGGGCTCTCTTGCACATAGGTAGAGGTTTGATAAATAGGAGTCATGATAGCTCCGTTGGTTGGGTCAGGCTCTTGCCCTGCATGAATTGCTTTGGTACCGAATTTCATAATTTATATATTGTATAAGTTGACAAAGATATGTTTTTTTGTATATGGTTGTATATGGTTCCCCGAAATAAATTCGGGGCCACCAAGCATAAAATTTTATAGTTTTTTGATAAAATGATACCCACGTTTCGTATATCCTTCACGTTCATAAAAACGGTGTGCTTTTTCGTTTTCTATATAAGCATCGAGCATCATCATTTGGCAATTATTTTCTTTTGCAATAGTATCTAAATAATCACAAAGCATTGCACCAATCCTTGCAGAGCGGTGTCCTTCATCCACGACTACATTATCCATTTCCAAGTATTTGCCACTATACAATTTCGTTCCTATCCAATAACCCGAAATACCTACACATACTTCGCCTACGAAGGCTCCAATCATTTTGTAATTATTTGCAATCATATCACGCAACATTTGCGAACAGGAATTATGTTCTATATTGGGATTCAATTGTTGTAATAGTTCTACTTGTGCCAACATCTCAGCATGAGTTGTTATTTCTTTTATATAATATTCCATAAATATATATTATATAGTTTTTGCATTTTTGTCGTTTTCAGCTTTCAATTTGCCTTTTTCATCATAAGGACAATGCCTACAACCATTGCCACAGCAGTATCCACGTTTGAGGTGATAAGTTTCAGTGAAAACCAAATTGCCATTAGGGTCTATATAATAATCCTCTCCTACTTTCATTTATTCCTCTATTAAAATACAACCATTCGTATCGCTATTCAAAAAAGCATCATATATATCAGCTAATGAAAAACGTGTAGCAAACTGTATATAGTTTTGAATGCGTTCTTGTGGTTTTCTTTGCGGCCAAAGGTCTTCGTGTAGTTTCTTTATCTTATTAATATCCGTTTCATACTTCTTTTGAGATGTATTCTTCAAACGGGTTTCTATCATATTGAGTTGTTCCAAATTCTTCTTAAATAAATTGTCAACCTGCGACATCAAAGTGGCATCAATCTCACTTACTCGGAGTTCAATTTTACTTTTCAGCTCCCGTAATAATTCCAGTTCATCCGAAAAAGTTACTTCACCAGAACCATCTTGCATATCCATAAATTTCGTTATGATAGATTTTTCATCATTTAAGAAATCTGAAGTATTTAATTTTAACTTTTCTATTCTTTCGTTCAAAGATTTACTAAGCAAAACCGCTGAATATCGTGGCAATAAAACTGGAAAATCTATATTATTTACTTCAAACATTTTATACAATTGTAGCCAGTACGCTAACTCTCCTGGCCCTCCTGCATAAGCAATATTGGGCAGAATAGTTTCCTGATACAGCGGACGTATAGCTGCATTGGGCGAGAAGTTTTCAGGAGAATCTTGTATCTCTCTAATAAGTTCAACTTCTGTCCATGTTTTACATTTATCATTGGTATAATATATATCGGCCTCTTTTTTTATTCTTTCGCGTTTGCCAGGGTTCAAATAAAAAAAATTGATATCACGTATAAATAATTGGGGCTTATAGTTTTGTTCTATAATACTCGTTTGCTCTTTTAAGGGCTTATAGTTTTTATGATGTATAATATCATCAATAATGTAGTTAGTAAATAATCCTTTAAATACGGCATTGTCGGGGTTTATCACTAGTAACCCCAATTGCTTAAACAGCTTATTAATCAATGTAAAAGTAGCTTCATTTAAATTAGGACTATCATAATCGTGCTTAACCTTTTCTATAATATCTGCGGTTTTTTCATCATTGGCAAACAGCGTTTTTATTTCATTAAGTAATTCTGAAATACCTGTTGTGTCCATTCTTCCAGTCGGACCGGTTTGTTCACTAGCCCACGTAAATTCTTTTCCAAAAAAATTTAAGGTTTTTATTTCGTCAATATCATGGTCTTCGCTAGCCATCCAAAATACTGAAACAAAATTATAAGCAGGAAACCATGTTTTTAATTTTCGTGCATATACAATACAAGTCAATATTTTATAAATACTATACAAAGGCCCAGTGCCAAGGCATAACTGATGACCCGTGGTAACAGTAAAAGTATTTTCCTGTTTTAATAATTGTATGTTTTGTAATTGCAATTCACTCGCACGTTGTATATAGCTATTCGATAGTTGCTGTACCAATATCTCACGATTTGCGGCAGAGAACTTTCTATTAGATATAGTTTTCTCAAAGCCCTCTTTGTCGAAATAGTTATTATAAAGTGAACGTGTATTGGGAGCTTGGTTTATATAATCTTTTACCAAAGTATTATAATAACCTTTTTCTAAAGGGCTAAAACAGACAGATTTCATGCGGCTAATAATTTCAACAATTGTTCGAGCGTGACTGTTTGTTGCTCGCCTTTCGTCATATCTTTCATAGTATATACTTTGCCCGACCGTTCGTTTTCGCCGATGATAATAACTTTCTTCAATCCCTTTTTATCAGCATATCCAAACATTTTTTTAGTTTTGGCTGGTTCAGGATATAACTCGCAAATAATATTATTTTGTATTAAAATATTTTGTAATTCAAATCCTGTTTGCACACTTTCATCATCCATTCCACAAATAAGTATACTATTATTTTGTATAATACTTTCAGGAAATAAATTTAGCTCTTCCATTACATCATATATTCTGTCAGCCCCAAAACTAATGCCTACGCCACTTATATAGGGTACTCCAAATATTCCAGTTAAATTATCATAACGGCCTCCACCTGAAAGACTACCACTAAAAGTACAATTTGGATCCGTTGAAACAACCTCAAAAATGCATCCAGTATAATAATTTAGTCCGCGGGCTAGTGTAAAATCAATTTGCAAATTGCTATTGTTGCTCAAGGTTATTAACTTGAGTAATTCATCGCACGCCGACTTAATTAAATGATTATCTATAATAGTATTTATTTGATTCAATTTCTCCGCAGCACTACCTGTTATAGCAAATATCTGTAATACTTTTGCTATTTGAGTTTCTTCAAATCCACGTTTGGTAAGCTCTATGCTAACTCCATCCATTCCTATTTTATCTAGTTTATCAATAGCAATAGTTAAATCAATAAACTTATCATCCGCATCTATATATGATGCTATTGCTTGTAATAATTTGCGGTGATTAATTTTTATGATATAGTTTTGCAAACCTAGTTTTTTGAAAGCCATATCATATATAGAAACCAATTCGGCTTCATTATATATAGTATTGCTCCCAACCACATCCACATCGCACTGGTAAAATTCTCGGTATCGTCCTTTCTGTGGCCTATCTGCACGCCACACAGGTTGTATCTGGTAACGCTTAAATGGCATGGGTAAATTGTTGTGGTTCATAGCCACAAACCTTGCAAAAGGAACGGTTAAATCATAACGCAATGCTCGTTCTGTAAGTCCGGGCGTGAATGATTTGCCCTTCATCATCAATTCAAATTCGGCTTTTACTTCATCTGCTTTTTTCGATTCATTCAAACGCGAATTTAATATTTTATATAATAGTTGGTCTCCTTCATCACCATACTTTCCAGCAAGTGTAGCTAGGTTTTCCATGGCTGGAGTTTCTATAGGTTGATAACCATGTAATATAAAAACTTGCTCTAAAGTATTAAATATATGTTTGCGTTTTTGTGCCTGAGCAGGGCCAAAATCTCGAGTTCCACTTGGGATAGATGCTTGCATTTTTGTGTATTAATAAAATTTTCTAAACCCCATTATTTCTCTCACTTCTTTCATCGTTTTGCCAGCACTTTCGTTTGCTTTATTTGCACCCTGCTTAGCAACTTTAGAAAGTAAACTTGTATTGACCAACATGTCATTAATCTTTTCACGCATAGGTTGGGTATATATAATCATATCCTCAGCTAATTGTTTTTTCAAATCACCATATCGAATGGTTGCGTTATTATATGTTTCTGTAAAGTGCTGAAGTGTGTCAGGAGTTGAAACTAGTTTCATCAAATCAAACAAATTTTGCACTGGTTCAGTCAGAGGCTGGTTGTGTTCTGTTGGCCCTGTATCTGTTACCGCACGCATCATTTTTTTACGAATGAGTTCAGGCTCGTCGGCTAAAAATATCGCAAAATTTTCATTCTCTGATTTGCTCATTTTGCCTTTGCCGCCAAGGCCTGGAACTTTTACTAAGTTATCACCAAAATTAAATGCAAATGCTTCAGGAAAACACTCGCAATTATATATTCTATTAAATCTATTCCCAAAAGTTCTGGCCATTTCCAAATGCTGTTCTTGGTCTTTGCCCACTGGAACTTTCGTAGCTTTATGTATAATAATATCAGCAGCCATCAATACAGGATAGGTGAGCAACCCCGCATTAATATTATCTGGTTGCGATTTTACTTTTTCTTTGAATGATGCTACCCTTTCCAATTCACCCATATATGCATTCATATTTAATATCATATATAGTTCGGGAATCTGCGGCAAATCACTTTGTATATATAAAGTGCATTTATCAGGATCGAGGCCACAGGCAAGGTATTCAGCCAATACTTGTTTCACACTATTGTGCAATCCATCGGCGGTGGGATGTGTGGTGAGCGAATGATAATCGGCAATAAAAAAGTAGCAATCGAATTGCTCTTGCATTTTCAAAAATTGATGTACCGCCCCAAAGTAATTCCCGAGGTGCAATTTCCCTGTCGGCCTGATGCCGCTTACCACAATTTCTTTTTGGTTCATTGGCGGCAAAATTAGTGTTAAAATATTCAGGATTTATGATGAACTTATATTAGACATAAGTTCAATAAAAAAGCCGCCCATTAACGAGCGGCTTTAGTAATTGTTGTAAATGAATATTATTGTCCCGTTAGTTTTTTCAGTTTTTCTTCTAGTTGGAATTCATCACCAGCAAGGTAGCCGTTATGTTCGTCTACAATATTTCCATTTTTGTCAACCAAAATCAGGTAAGGCACTGAAGGAACACTAAGCTTTTGTTGCAACTCCTTACTGGGGTCTAATAATATATCAAAGTCCCATCCCTGCGATGCAACAAAAGGTTTTACTTTTGGTGCGGTTCGCCCATCATCAACCGAAACGGCTACTAAGTCTACATTATATTTGGTTTTCCAAGTATCCATCAAGTCGTTAATTGCATTTATTTCTTGAATACAAGGTTTGCACCAAGTAGCCCAAAGAGATATAATAGTAATACGACCTGTTTTACCGTAATCACTCACATTTTTTTCAAAGCCGTTAATATCTTTTAGCCTTACGTCAGGCAATCTCTTGGTTTGCTTGAAACTTTGCAGTGCAAAAACACTGGAGGTTAATAGGGCAAGTATAATAATTTTCTTCATGGTCTTATTTTTTGTCTTTAATTCAATAGTGATGCCAAACACGCAACAAATATAAAAAATAAAGTTTGGTATCGTGCATATATATTGAAGTATTTTTGCACGCTCATGGTAAATATATATACAGATGGGGCTTGCAGCGGCAATCCCGGACCGGGAGGTTACGGGGCAATACTCACTTTTAAGGAAAAAAGAAAAGAGTTAAGTGGCGGGTTCAAGCTCACTACCAATAATAGAATGGAGCTACTTGCTTGTATTGTGGCCTTAGAACAATTAAAGAACGAAGGCACTGAAGTAACTATATGGAGCGATAGCAAATATGTTTGCGATGCAATTAACAAAGGATGGTTATTGGACTGGATCAATAAAAGATTTAAAGGAAAGAAAAACCCAGACCTATGGGTACAATTTTATAGTTTATACACCAAGCATAAAGTAAAAATGCAATGGATAAAAGGGCATGCAGGCCACCCCATGAACGAGCGATGCGACGAGTTAGCTGTAGCTGCATCGCGTGGAGGCAATTTGCAAACCGATAGATTTTTTGAAGAAAATAAGGAGTAAGGAGTGGGGGTAAGGAATAAGGAGCTGACGTCGAATGGTACTTATTACTTACTCCTTTCTTAAAAACAAAACCCCGTCAAATGCAGGGGGAAAAAGCATTGGCGGGGTAAAACCACTAACCCATTTTTCAGGGAAATTCAATATTGTAACGCCCTTTGTAAAGGCTAGGTTACAATAAAATAAAAAATATTTTTTTGATGCAACTGTTTTATCTTTGTTATCGTTAACATTTTTTGAAGAGGTAATTATAAGATAATTTGCCATGAACGAAGCTGAAATGATAGAAGGATGCAAAAGAGGCGACAGGGTCGCACAACATAAGCTGTATAAGTTGTATGCAGGTAAAATGTTTGCCGTTTGTTTCCGCTACGCTTCCGATAGAATGGATGCCGAAGACATTCTGCAAGAAGGTTTTGTGAAGATTTTTAACGGAGTTGCTAAATACTTGCCCATTGGTCCTTTTGGTGCTTGGGTAAAAACAATTATGATAAATACTGCAATTCAACACTACCGCCGTAATAAGCGTAGCATAATTGATAGTGTGGAATATGTTCCCGATAATAGCCCGGCAGAACCTGGTATTATAGACAGTATGTCTGTTGCTGAAGTAATGGACTTGGTTAAAAAACTTCCCGATGGGTACAAGCAGATTTTTAACCTTTATGCCATCGAAGGGTATAAGCATTACGAAATAGGTGAGATGCTCGGCATTAGTGAAGGAACTTCTAAAAGCCAATATGCAAGAGCAAAAAAAAGTTTGCAGGAAATGATCGAACCAAAACAAAGAATGATAGAACAAAAACAAAGCAATGGATAATTTCGAAAATAGCATTAGGCATAAATTAGATGATGCCGAGCTTACACCACCTAACGATATGTGGAGTAGGGTAGAGGCACAATTGCCCCAAGACCGTAAAAGGCGAGGCCTCATGTGGATGATGTGGTTATTGCCCTTCTGCATAATAGGAGGGGGAATAGTTTTATATTATAATAGCGACGATGGAAAAGTAAAGTTGGCTCAAACAATAGTAACGGCCAATAACATTAATACCAAATCCACCAACAATGGTAATATTACTGCCGAGTTGAATTTGAACAGTTCAAAAGCACCAGTAAGTACTCAAATTCCAATAAGCAATATGGGTCATTCAGCACAGCCTTTTCAGAACATAATGGCTCATAATCCTAATATACCTCACACAAGCAGTATTGATTTGGATTACCTCGACCATATCAAAAGTATGATGCATTTTTCCTCAAACATTAAGCAAGAAGCACCTAGTAAATTGAAGGTAAAGCCTTATTTGGTTCCACCAGATAAATTGCCCAATAACAAAAATGAACCTATAAGTAATAGTTACGACAAACCTTGTCGGTTTGTTTTTGAGTCAGTAAATAATATATACCTATCTAGTAGAGTTTTAAAAGCTAATTCTGTTGCTACTACTGACCAAAAGGATTACGTGAAACTTAGGAATAGCATAGAGTATGGCAATGTGAATTTTTCAGGAGGGGTGGCATTCAAATATTGCGTTAAAAAGAATTTTATGGTGGGCACAGGCATAAGGTTCACTAATTATAGTGAAGATTTGATATACAACAAACGCGACGTGACTGTAGCTTTTGAAGCCCCTCCAATTGGTATCGATGAGTTGGTGAAGAAAAAGTATCCTTATACATTTACTAAACAAACCGATTCTATCTATGCTGGGCCGAACTATTATGGCGGCACCAATTACTATTTTTTTCGGGAAGTGCCACTTACTTTTGGGTATTATCATTATGGCGAAAAGCACAATTTTTATGTTGAGCCAGCCATTAGCTATTGCCGTATATCGGCCATTAAAACTAGTTTGCTCGATTTGGATCATGTGGGTTTTACCACCGTCAATCAAATTGATGGATATGAGGGGGTATCTCATATTTTCAATTCTTCTATCCGTGTTGGCGGGGGTTACAATTTTACAAAATCTGTCTCCTTCAATTATGGTTTATATGCTTCTAAAGCCATTACACCACTCGTCAATTATGGTTATGCGAAGCAATTACCATACACGTGTGGCATAACTTTAGGCATCGAAAAGAGGCTTTAATATTCCTTATTGACAAATCCACTTCATTTTCATATTACTTTTGCCTGAAAACACTTCAAAAGTATTATGAGAAAAGTATTTGCTTTCGCAATCGCTCTTATGGTGAGCAACAGCTTTGTTATTGCACAAAAAACATTTGGGTTTGGCAACAAAATAACCATGGATCATGGTGTTGTAACCCCATTTTGTGTCTATTCAAAAGGTAAAACCTATATGATTATATGCCCTTCTAAAAACACGGATGACGGGAGCACAGAAAGTTATATAGACGAATATGACAATAAAGCAACAAGAATAAGTACTAAAAAAGTAAAGCTACTTAACGAAGCTAACAAGCCCCACACGCTTCACAAGGTGGTAAAGGCACAGGACAAGCTGTTCATGATAAACAGTTATTATGATAAAACAGATAAAAAGCTATCCATTTATGGTGGATATTTAAGTGTGGAGGATGGAGAACCTGACGGAGGCATGGGGCGTGAATTGGTTGGGATAGAAACCAAAAAACCCGAGGAGTTCGTGGGCGTTGAGCATACGTTTTCTCCCGATAGTACCAAAGTAGCATTTTTTATGTATCGCTTGTATATGCAAGGCAAAGAAGAAAAAATAGACGTGCATGTATGTGTACTCGATGCACTTGCAAATACCACAGATCAAACACGTATTATTGAAATACCAATTCCTAAAAACAATAATATTCGCCTATCGCCTACCGTAGGTAATGATGGGATTGTATTTGTATTGGCTTGTTTTGGTAGTTTGAATGCTCAAAAGAAAGTGGGCCAATCTTTTAAAATGTATTCCAAAGACAATTCAGATCAAACCCAGTCTATCGATATGCCAATGACTGATGTGAAAACTATATCGCATTGTATTGCTCAAGTAATGCCAAATAATCTAGTACTGGTAACTGGTTATTTTTCGGGCAAAGCTAATTTAGATGCGGTCGACGGCGTATTCAGCTATTTCTTCGACCCAGCAAAAAATGAATTTAGTACAACCGAAACTTTAGAGTTGGGAAATGAAGTTATGCCTGTAGTAAAGGGAAACCCCAAAGACCCTAAAGATAAAACGGTACATACTTTTGCCCACAGCAGATTGTTCTTTGATAATACGGGAGCTTATTATTTGGTAAGCTATCAATATAAAACCCCTGGTGATGCTTTGAAGTATAGTAGCATAGGCAAAAAATTTGAATACAAATTGCCATACAATACTTATATGAAAAATATAATGGTTACCCGTTTTGCTGCCGATGGAAAGGTGGAGTGGCAAAAAGCTTATGCCGCCTCCACCATGCATTGTGGCAAATTTATTCAGAGCTTATACTTAATGACTGGGAACGGTAGCGATGCAAAGTTTTATATAATAGGTGCCGATGGTATTGTGAAGTCGAGCAAAGGAAGCTTGGGCGACCCAGACAATTATCCAAACCCTATGCTATATTGGCCAACCAGCGAGACAACTTTTGTAAATATTGGGCATTCGCCAAGCATGGCGGGAGGTTTTTATATCAATACTTTAGATATGTGGGCTGCCGAAAAGAAAGGCAAAGTAGAAGTGGAAAAGAAGAAGAAATAATACCAATTCTTAAACTAGAATAGTTCTCCGCCAGCGGCGGATTTAGTTTTTAGAACGGTAATACCGAACTACAATACATATAGTCCCTTTCTTTTGGACTATTATATATTGAGTGTCGGTATAAGGCCTCGGATGGCTAAAGGATATTAAGTGCCAGATGGCAAATAAGGAGCGAGTGGTGATACTTTAAGAGTACAAGATAGATGGAAAGTGAACAAAGGATAATGCATAAAGAAAATAATATTGTAGTGTGAAACGTTTGATGGCGTCAGTACTTTTTAACTTTTAACCGCAAACTTTTAACTATTATCTATTTCCCCACCAACTCATAAATCTCTTTCCCCTTCGAATAAGGCATTTTGAACCCTAATAATTTGGCGATAGTTTTCGAAATATCTCTTTGTTCATAGGGTCTATCAACAACTTGTCTTTTTGCAAAATCGGGGCCTAGGGCTATAAGCTCTATATGACGGCAACCCGCACAATTGTCTCCATGACTCACA
>JAWXAU010000116.1 GCA_034439655.1 Bacteroidota bacterium
CTTATTTGAATTATGAAAGAGGTCTAATATATAATAGTCCAAAAGAAAGGGACTAATCCCGAATGCTTTCGGGATGTAGTTCGGCATTACCATTCTAAAGACTAATCCGCCACAGGTGGAGAACTATTATAGTTTAAGAAATGGCATTATATCATAAGAATGAAGGATGGGCTATAATCGAGAAAATAAAATAACTATAATGCATTTAATACCCATATTTCTCTTTCCACCGCTCCTTCAAAAACTTTCGTAACTCTTCTTCACGGGCATTTTTTCCAGGATCATATATAATAGTTCCCGCAATTTTTTCTGGCAGATATTCTTGCTCCAAAAAATTGCCTTCGCCTTGGTGTGAATATTTATATCCTTTGCCATAATCCAAATTTTTCATCAGTTTTGTTGGTGCATTTCTTATATGCAAAGGCACGGGCAAATCGCCATGTTGCCTTACCAAAGCCAAGGCATTTTCTATAGAAATATACGATGCATTACTTTTGGCCGATGATGCCAAATAAACTGCACATTGTGATAATATAATTCTTGCTTCAGGATAACCAATTTTATTAACCGCATCAAAAGTCGCATTGGCCAGCAACAAGGCATTCGCATTGGCATTTCCCACATCTTCGCTGGCAAAAATAACCATGCGTCGTGCTATAAATTTTACGTCTTCGCCACCTTCTATCATGCGGGCAAGCCAATATACTGCGGCATTCGGGTCACTGCCCCGCATGCTTTTTATAAATGCTGATATAATATCATAATGTTGCTCGCCCTGTTTATCATATAGTGCTACTTTTTTCTGGGCAATATCCATCACCATCGCATCAGTCACTTCCACTTCTTTTCCTTTGGCAGATGGAGCTATAGCAGTTGCCACTATCTCAAGCAGATTTAAAAGTTTGCGTGCATCGCCTCCACTTATATTAATGATAGCTGCAGTTTCTTTTAATTGTATATGATATTGTTTTAATATATCATCATGCTGCAAAGCTTGATTTAATAAACGAACCAAACCTTTTTCATCCAAGGGTTTCAACACATATACTTGGCAACGGCTTAGCAATGCCGAATTTACCTCAAACGACGGGTTTTCTGTGGTAGCACCTATTAGCGTTATAATACCTTTCTCAACAGCTCCCAATAATGCATCTTGCTGCCCTTTGTTGAAGCGGTGAATCTCGTCGATAAATAAAATGGATTGTGTGGTTTCTCTAGCTTTTTCTATCACTTCTCGCACTTCCTTCACACCACTACTTATGGCACTCAATTGAAAATAAGGAACTGATAAAGCATTTGCTATTATATGTGCAATTGTGGTTTTGCCAACACCCGGCGGACCCCACAAAATCATAGAGGGGATTTTACCCTGCTCAATGGCCGTTCTCAATATGCTGCCTTGCCCTGTAAGATGTTCCTGCCCAACCAAATCGTCCAAGGTGTTGGGACGCATCCGTTCGGCGAGAGGGGTGGATGAATTCATGTTGTAAAATTAGGACGGTATCGGGTGTTCTGCAAATACAATTCGTCTCATGTGACGCTAATTGCAAAAGAATCAAACCATTGGCACATTCTTTTAAATTTCTTTCAGGTGAATTGTAGTTCAAAAGGTAACAAAATAATAATTTGTTTGATTGGGTATTTTATTTATATTTGCCTTTTGATATATCTTATTATGAATAAACAATTTATGCTCTTTGTCGGCATGGTTCTGCTGATATTTTGTATGTCGTGCAAAAAAGTAGATACCCAAGTAATATCTGGAAACAAGCCTGCTGATGATTCTACAATTGACAATGTGCTCCGTGATAATTTTATTCACAAAGCATATCTGGCAATTGTTGGCAGAACTCCAACAGAATTAGAAAAAATAGGTGCCCGAACTATTATTGATAAAAACAATTGCAGTGTAGGAAGCCGTGAAGAATTATTGAATATCCTTTTTGCAGCACCCGATTATAAAGAAAATCTATACAATGTTGATAATAGCACCTTGCTTGCCTCTTCTTCTGCCGATGTCATAAATTATTATATTATATATTATTCTGGCCTGGCAAAAGATTCAACAAACCCGCAGGCATATATGTATAAGCAGAATGTTGACAGATTGTATTTTCTAAAATCGGCACCCAGAAATTTTTTCAATGATTCCATTGACTTGGTTGAATTGCACAAACGTATGACTTATAATGTGCTTTACGATAATTTGAATGGTGGTCTTTACAATTGGACTTTAACAGCATTCCCTTATTTTCTTAAACGCAAGCCTACAGAAAGCGAATTAAGTAATAGTTATTTATTTATTCAAGGGATGGAAGGAAAAATACTTTTGAAAACTGGAAATTCGATGGACGATATGGTAAATATCTTTTTCAATTCAGATGAATATTTTGAAGGGCAGGTTCGCAATTTATTCCTCAAAAATATTTTCAGAGAACCTACCAATGATGAATTGCATTCAATGTCGGTGGTATATCATAAAGACCATAACTACATAAAACTTCAGAAATCAATTTACCTCAGCAACAGTTTTCTCGGTAAAAAATAATTCAATCCCATAAAAAAATATTTATATTATGAGCAGAAAAAAAATATACATTTATAGTATTGTTCTTCTTTCATTAAGCATCGGATTATATGCCTGTAAAAAAGAAATAAAAAAAATATTTGAAGTAGAAACGCAACCCGTTTCACAAACTTCCATCAATAAAAATTTATTCAAAAAAGAGCTTGAATTTATTTCTATAGCCTATAGTGATTTGTTTGGAAAAACAATCCCTGCCAATGAATTAAATAACTCGGTAAGTTGTTACGCTGGAAGCAATGACAAATATTTTATTACCGATAGAATTATTCGCAGCTATCTTAACAGGGGCAATATTATTATTCCCACCAAGCAACAAATGCAAGGAGATATTCCTAAATTTATTTCCAATACTTATACAAAATTTTACCAACGTCCACCTACCGAAATGGAGAAATGGAAATTGGAACAACTCATCACTAAAAACACGACCCTCACTCCAAGTGTCATCTATTATTCATTTCTCACTTCCAATGAATATAAGTTCAAATAAAAATTATTATGAAAAGAAAAGAGTTTATTAAAAAAGCTGGCCTTCTCACCGCAGGAGTTATAGGTGTGCCTTATATATTACCAACTGGAAGGTTGTTTGCAGGATCGGGTACCCGTATTTGCAACCATGTAGTATTGTGCATGTTTGCAGGTGGTGTGCGTAATATTGAAACTGTACAAAAAGCAGAAGGAAATTTACTGCCTAATTTATTACCAGGCAATGAAACAATAACTTCTGATATAGCGGCACTGATGAATAATTTACCGAAGCTTGGCAATCCGCTCTCGCAGTATGGTACCTTATATAAAAATTTCAGATATAATAGTTTGCTTGCAGGCCATTACCAAGGAAATACGGTGGCATTAACGGGTGCCTATGTCGACAATTTTGTTTCCTTTAACGACTACACTCCTAAGCCCAGTATTTTTGAATTTTATCACAAACATAATTCAACTACTTCTACTGCAAAAAACAATTGGTGGATCTCAAATTCACCAGGCGAAAATGAATTGTTGAGCCATAGTTTAGATAACAGTTATGGAGCAAAATATGCGGCCAATTTTCTTTGTCCCAATATATTTATTCCTAACAACGGATACAAACCTGTCGATTTATGTAGCACTTTCAGCAGTAATGAAAAAAAGAGTGCCGATGAATTGAGAACCTTGCTTAACAATAATTTCAATACCCCGGTTCAGGTGAATACCAATTTCAACAATTCGGAACAGGACAGGATAGAAATCAACAACTTTGTTGATTTGCTTTTAGCCGATGCAAATGCAGGTATGTATGCCGACCCCTGGGGAACAGGCTTTATGAGTGGTGATATGTATAATGTATATTTTGCCGAACGTGTTATCAAACAATTTAAACCTGAATTTTTATGTGTGAACATGACCGATGTAGATACTTGCCATGCAAACTTTAGCAATTATTGTGTGAATTTGAATCGTGCTGACTATGCCGCTGCACATCTATGGCAAACCATTCAAAATACCCCCGGAATGAAGGATGATACCATCATGATTATAGTTCCTGAACATGGAAGAGACGGGGTACACAATACCATTACCGATGCTCAGGGAAGAAAAGGAATTGACCACGGTGGCGACAATGTTTCCAAAGAAATTTTCTGTATGGTACTAGGGCCATCCAATATGGTGTATCAGAATAATATCATCAATAATGTAGAAGGGGAAAGTATAGATATAGTACCTACTATTGCCAATATATTAGGATTTTTACCCGATATACCCTCAAATTATTTAAATGGAAAAGTATTAAAATCAGCTTTAAAATAATATGAAAAAATATATAATATTAATTTGGCTTGGTACAGCAATATCGCTGTTCGTATGTAGTTGCAAAAAAAATGTGGATACAAAAAATCCCTACGATTCCATTAACAGAAATATAGATACTACAAAATCGAAAACCAGTATAGACTCCAATTCAATTGTGGGTTTGCATACCTTTATATTTGCAACTAAATGTGCTATCCCCAGTTGTCACGGTGGCCCTTTCGAGCCCGATTTCCGCACACCACTTTCATCCTATAATACTTTGGTATATCAAAAAGTGATTAAAAATACGGCTGCGGGTAAATATACCTATCGTGTTATTCCTGGCGATACCGCTATGAGCTGGCTGCACGAACGATTGGTTACCGATGATTCCGTTTTGGGAAGAATGCCACGTTATATGCCTGCTCTTAATGCCAACGAAATGTACCACATCAACAAATGGATCATGGACGGAGCAAAAGATGTAAACGGAATTGCTGCCGTAAAACCCAATAACAATATTCAGTTAATTTATTATGTAGCTTTAGATGCTGCATATAAAAGAATTGATACGTTAAGGCTCAACAACGGTTATCCTTTCGCAGCACCACAGAATAAATTAATTCATCTTTATTTTTATCTTACTGATGATGAAACCAAGTCTCAGAATTTCAAAGATTGCAAAGCAAAATTTTCTTATTCGCAAAACAATTTTTCAAGTGCCGTGGAGTTGCCAGCAGTGATCGATACTGTCCTTTATCCGGGCTACCCACTTTGGCGTGTAGATGTGAATACCAGCAATTTTACACCTGGCAAACAAGTATATATGCGTTACTATGGTAGAGACCCTGACCATACTGCCATTGTTGAATTCCCAAATGAGAACGCCAGTTATTACTATTATTCTTATTACTCACTCATCGTTAAATAATTTTACTGTGAAGAAAGTACTATATCTATTGCCTTTTCTTTTCTTTGGGTGCAAGAAGAAAGAAGCGGTTTCTAATGTTCCCGTAATTACTTTTGTGAATGCTGCACCCAGTACCGTAAAAGCATATAAAGATTCCGTCGTATTTACAATTGGCTATGCTGATGCAGATGGAGATTTGGGCGAGAATAGTGTGAATGCGGAAAACCTATTCCTTACCGATAACCGCATCAATATTACTTATAAATATCGTATCAAACAATTAGCTCCAACGGGTGCTGTAATAGCTATTAAAGGCAATTTGGATGTAATTTTGAAAAGCACCGACATTACCGATAGTACTTCTGCTACACAAACTGCTACCTATAATATATATGTTACGGATAGAGCTGGCAACAAAAGCAATGTAATAACCTCGAGTGCTATTACTATAAATAAATAATATATATATAGCCAAAACATGATAGGGAGAATGAAAAGCCCCGAAGTGCTGATGCCTTATTATTGCTGATTAAAACCAAGCAAATCCAATCCCGATAAACAATCGAGACTGAAAGGCGTAATTAACTGTCATCACTTTAGGATTGCACTACAAAGACCTGAATATTATATCGATAAATATTTAGGGTTTTTTCCCTACTTTTGAGCCGCTTTTTAAAAGCCCGCTTTGCAACATACCACCACCGTAATATTGCCCGTCGTAAACGAAACCTATTCACTCCGCCAAACCGTGGAGATGATTGAAGCGTCGAGCAGTGCTGATATATTGGAGTACTTGATTGTGATTTGCAAAAAGACCAGTATTGAGAGCCGCAAAGTGATTGAAGAAATCGTGAACAAATATGGAAATAAAGTTCGCGTACACGACCAAGTGCTGCCGTTTTTGGGCGGTGCGATGCGTGAATGTTTCGATTTGGCCAAAGGCACACACCTCATTATGATGGCAAGCGATTTGGAGACAAATCCCGAACAAGTGCCCGAAATGATTGCCTTATCCCGTCAACATCCCGATTGGATTATTGGTACCAACCGTTGGACCAAAGGAGGAGGATTTACAGGTTATAGTCCTATTAAGCTGGTATTTAATTTCGTGTTCCAAAAATTCTTTTCTATATTATATGGAACAAACTTAAAAGACATGACTTATGGCTACCGTGTATTTCCCACAGCCTTAGTAAAATCAATAATTTGGACCGAATTAAAACATCCATTCTTGTTTGAAAGTATATGCAAACCATTACGTTTGGGTATTAAATCGGTAGAGATACCCAGTGTGTGGAAAGCCAGGACTGAAGGCGAGTCGCAAAATCCATTCATCAATAATTTTAAATATTTTGGAACAGGAATAAAAATCCGTTTCATGAGCAAAGACAAAATAACAAAATAATCTATTATAATAATTCACGTGAAAAAAGTAATTGTAACAACCACTATCAATCCGCCTACTAAGGCCATCAAATTATTCGAAAGCTACCCCGATTGGGATCTTGTAGTAATTGGCGATTTGAAAACCCCCAAAGATTATACCCTGAACAAAGGTGTATATGTTACCCCCGAAGAGCAAGAAGCTTATGATAAAAACCTGAGCGATGCTATCGGCTGGAATTGTATACAACGCCGCAACATGGGCCTACTATGGGCACACGATATGGGTGCTGATATAGTAGCTGTAGTTGATGATGACAATATTCCTTATGAAGGTTGGGGGCAAAACCTCATGTTGGGCAATCCCGTAGAAACAAATTATTATGAAACCGATTTGCCTGCATTCGATTCAATTGGTGCTACCAATCATAAACATTTATGGCATCGTGGATATCCATTGTTGAGTTTGTCCAAACGTGATTATTCACGCAAATCCACCAAAACTATTATACCTGATGTCCAAGCAGATTTTTGGGATGGCGATCCTGACATAGATGCTATATGCCGCATGGAGCATGCCCCTGAATGTAAATTCGACCCTGCATGTTTTCCTATTGCTGCTAATAAAATGTCTCCATTCAATTCGCAAAATACTTTCCTAAAAGCATCATTGCTTAAAGACTATTTCTTGTTCCCACATGTGGGCCGTATGGATGATATATGGGCATCGTATTACCTGCAAGCCAAAGGTGCAAATGTAGTTTTTGGAAAAGCATCAGTATTCCAAGACCGCAATGTGCACGATTATACAAAAGATATGAAAGCTGAATATTTAGGCTATGAGCATAATTTAAAAATTGTAACAGAACTTCCAAGTGATCCAGATGCAATTCTTAAATATTTGCCCGAACGCTCTATCGAAGCATTCAAATTATATAGAAAACATTTCGACAAATAATATATATATATATGTCAGTCTGTCCGCCGCGGC
>JAWXAU010000117.1 GCA_034439655.1 Bacteroidota bacterium
TAATTAAATCATCCATAACAATATCAACTTCATATTTATTTACCATCAACCGTATAGTAGTATTAGGTAAACTTTTCCCTTGTATCAACTTCCAATTAATACCAATTAATTGTTTTGCTTTAAACTGCCTAAAATCTATTTGTTTTATTAATTGCGTTAGATAATTAGCGGTATTGTTGATTTCTTCTTTGTTGTCTATATTTCGATATATGCTAGAACCATATTTGTTATTAACAATTTTGTAGATATGCTCATAAGAATTTTCAAAAACGTTAGCATCTCCAACTTTCTTAATGTTTTTATTATGATATATATAGACCTTGTCACCATTTAAACTTATTATTTTTTGTTTCAATATATCATCCAATGAACAGCCAACTTCAGGCTTTTTAAGGGTGTTTTTCGATTCAATATCTATTTTTTTAATCGAATTATCAGGAACAGGAAGTTCTAAATTTTCTATTACAGACACTATATCGAGGGCATGTTTTGACTTTTTCATTTTGTTTATAGATAATAAATCAAAGTTTCAACATCAAAAATTCTCTACAATAAATAACTCCCCACTATCATATTCTATTTTTACAAACCCATCAGCAACTGTGTGGTTACTGCTTCCAGCCTTATGCCCCAATACCAGACTTTCACCATTAAGATTGTATGCCAATCCCGAAGTTTTGATACTTGTTACCGTACCGCACGGTATTAAAGATATAATAGTATTTGCAGGATACCACTTTTCAAAAGATTTTGGGAGGATATATTTTTTTGAATAATTATCTATCATACATAAAGTTATTTTTGTATGATAACGTGCCATATTAAAAAGGTTCGTGATGGTATGGTCTATGCGATTGCCAGTAGCCCATACAATATTGGCGGCAGGATATTCTTCTTGTATTAAATATAATATTCCTTTGTCCAAATCTGTGAACTCTTGATCGGGTTTATATAGTTTTTTTGTATAGGGCAAATGGACAAGTTTTGTATCTAAATCAATTACCGAATCAAAATCTCCCAGCACGGCATCGGGGTTGATACCCATATCCAATACCCTGTCAATAGCCCCATCCAACACCAATACAAAGGGATTCCATTCCAGCAACTGCCCCAATAAATCGGCACTACAAGCTTCGCCATTTGCTATAATAAGTGCGGGCTCTTGCTTATCTCTAACTACGTGGTGGCTTGACATGGGATATAGGATTCGGGATTCGGTTCGCCGCGGCGAATGGGAATGCTGACGCCAGATTATCTATTATAATAAATGTTTGCTTAAAAAATCATTATATGCTAATTGAATTCCATCCTCTAGTTTTATTTTTGGCTTCCATCCGGTAGTAAACAAACGGCTCGAGTCCATCAGTTTTCGGGCAGTACCGTTGGGGCGTGAGGTATCGAAAACCAATTCTCCTTCGTAACCAATTACTTTTTTAATGAGCAAGGCCAAATCTTTTATACTGAGGTCTTCGCCATATCCCACGTTTACAAAAAGCTCTTCATTATAATTCATCATCAAGTGGAAGCAAGCATCGGCAAGGTCGTCAGCATATAAAAATTCACGCAAGGGGCTACCTGTTCCCCATATAGTAACCGTTGGATTGTGCTGCATTTTTGCTTCGTGAAATTTGCGAATAAGGGAGGGCAATACATGGCTATTTTCGGAATGATAATTATCATTGGGACCATAAAGGTTGGTGGGCATTACGGCTATATAATTGCATCCATATTGACGGCGGTAACTTTCACACATTTTGATACCCGCAATTTTGGCAATGGCATAAGGTTCGTTGGTTTGTTCTAATACACCTGTAAGCAAATAATCTTCTTTCATGGGTTGCGGGGCCGCTTTGGGATAGATACAGCTAGAGCCAAAAAACATCAATTTTTTCACCTTGTTTATATAGCTTTGGTGTATGATATTGTTTTGTATTTGCAGATTATCATATATAAAATCGGCACGGTAAATATTGTTTGCTACAATACCACCCACTTTTGCCGCAGCAAGAAATACGTAATCAGGTTTTTCTTTTTCAAAAAAATCTCCTACCGCTTTTTGATCTCGTAAGTCAAGTTCAGAAGAAGTGCGAAGGACAAAATTTGTGAATCTCGCCTCTTGCAACCTGCGGTGCATGGCCGAGCCAACCATTCCACGGTGGCCTGCTATATATATTTTCGCTTCTTTTTCCATGTATTGCTTTGTGCTAAGTAATTCTAAATCGAAATGCAAAAATATATGAATTTCACCACAACACAGTTTGCACTTTATGACTAAAATCATTAACTATGGGATAAGTGCGTCATAATTCACCTAATGTTCTTAATGTCTCTTTGCGGTATTAATTATAAACAAAAAAAGATAATGAAAAAGAACAGAATTAATCCATTCTTCCTCATAGGAGGATTGGTTGCAATTACCTTAGGTGTTGTGTTATTAAGCATACGTGCTGCGGGTGTTTGCGACAACTT
This sequence comes from Bacteroidota bacterium, assembly GCA_034439655.1. Lineage (NCBI taxonomy): Bacteria > Pseudomonadati > Bacteroidota > Bacteroidota bacterium. The sequence goes on from JAWXAU010000117.1 coordinate 2,470, forward strand.
CGATTTGGCCATTGTTTCACTTACCATCTTATTGGGGTTCTGCCCTTTATATGTGGTGCTGGGGCTCAACGCGAAAAGCACCGAGGCTCAGAGCTAAAGGTACTTTTCCAAATTTGCTTATAAAACATGACAATAATCAGTTGAGAAACTGAAGAGAGTCATTTTTACCGCCCATTTTTTGCGGGTATTTTGTATCATTAAAATTAAACTATAATAATGATGAAACAAAACATGAGCAATCCAGACCACGGAATTCGGGCTTTAATAGTCATTACCTTGGTCGTTCTTTTTTTTAGCGGGGTTCTACCAGGAGTTTGGGCAATTATCGATTTGTCTCTGGCAATCATTTTCTTTTTAACTATTATCTTTGGGGTTTGTCCTATTTACAAAGTTTTAGGGATAAGCACCATACCCACGAAAGAATCACAAGCTAAACCGCAACTGCATTAAGAAATTAGTTACTGCATTGGGGTAATACTTATTATCAAGTACCCGTTGTCCCGTTACAATTTTTGCAGAACTATATCCATTGGTAGTGTATAGAGCATTTGTTATATTGTTTACCAAAACGCTAATATCAATTTGCTTGCAAATTTTTGTGCGAACGGTATAATTTATTTGCAAATCAAAAACCACAGAAAGGTCAATACTTTGTAATTTATTCTGGGTATTGTCTAAATACTGACGCGATATATATTTCCCAGATAATCCAATCTGGAAATCTTTTGCAGGCACATATTTTATTTGTGCAAACCCAGTAATGGAAGGAGAGAAGGCGATGTCGACTGATTTATAAATTTTATTTAATTTGTTTTCGACCCAAGTATTGCTGCTGTCGTAAAAATCCAAAAATTCACTATAGTTTTTTATCTTGTTTTGGCTAAAAGTAATATTACCATATAATGTAAACTTTTCATTTGCTTTATAATTTGCTTCCAACTCAATACCTGCCCTATAACTTACAGGAACATTTATCCGATTATATTGACCTACATCGTTCACGCTGCCATCGTTCACCAATTGGTTTTTATAATACATATAATACATATTGGTATTTACCGTTAATTTGCTCTTATGGAAGTTCCATCCAAACTCTATATCCTGCATCATCTCTGGCTTGGGCAATAGTGAATCAGAAGAAAGAATGATATCACTTCTTACGGGTTCACGATTAGAAATACCATAATATATATTTAATTTATTTGCATTATTCAGTTCATAATTCAGTGCCGCTTTGGGATTGAAAAAATTATAGTTGAGGTGGTGTTTATATTCTACCAAATATCCCCATACATCGTCATTCCCTTTCAGGGAATAATCAATATAACGATACTGCACATCTACAAAATAGGTTAATTTGTTGCTGAACTTATTATAATACTTTGCAAATACATTGACTTCATTTTTGGTGGATTTACCATTATAATACTTTTGACTATTCTCGCTGTTTCCGGCATATCTTGCCCATATAACTTCCCCATAATTTTTACCTGTATATTGTGATACATGCAGACCCAAAATTAGGTTTTTAAATTGTGCATTGGCCATTAAACCAAAATAACCATTATCGAGCCACCGACGGCGAATTAAATCGGAATTCGCTGTTTTACCACTATCAGCCACAATACCATACAGAGCTAGTGGGGCAGCGGTTTTATATTCTTCGTAATAACCATATCCTTTGGTATAATGCACGGCGGTATTAAATATAAATTTACTTAGCTTTTTGGTGTAAAATGCTTGGTAATAATCTTGCTTATAATTGTCGGTTTGATTTTTATAGGTGAATTCATTATATATTCTATTTGGAGGAGTTGCTGAATCCCCTTTCAATACTGTTTCAGGCACACCATTCCATGCCTGGCCTGTTACTTCTTTGCCCGAGAAATGTATCAGTTTCACCAAAGTATTTTTATTATTATATACTGTTTGTATATAATACGATTTTAAATCGGCCTTGCTACGTAAAACATAACCATCGGAATTAATCATCGACAATCGTGCATCCACAGTCCAATTATTTATTTTTCCCGTACCAAAATTAATATTGTACTTTTGACTAAAGCGATTATGTTTAGTGCCAACAAATCCAGTTTTCTCAGGCATGATATATCCAAAAGAAGTTGCAAAATTCGTATACGCTTTATCCGATTGTTCCAATGTTTTCAAATTGATACTTGCACCGAACGCAGCATTTCCGTTGGTACTACTTCCCACACCACGCTGCACTTGTATATTATTGGTGCCCGATGCAAAATCGGGCAAGTCTACCCAATACATACCATGACTTTCAGCATCATTGAGTGGTACGCCGTTCACGGTCACATTAATACGAGTAGCATCCACACCCCTAATGCGAATTCCTGTATAACCGAATCCATTGCCTGCATCGCTGGTAACCACAGTGGATGGTGTGCGGTTAAGCAGGTAAGGCAAATCGCGTCCTGTATTGTTGGCATCGATTTCTTTTTTGCCTACTAAGGTATTAGAAGGATTGGTCTTTGCCCTCACAGCGTTCACGTTTACTTCGTCAAGCACTTGGGAGGTGTCTGTTTGGGCTAAAGTGCAGTTTGCCAGAAAGATGAATAGTATAATGCTTGTTTTTTTCATGTCCGTTTTTGTTACGGAGCGGCCCAAAAAAGTGAGAAGCACACAGAAACCATTAAAAAGTTTCTCTCTTTTCCCTTCGCAGGTACTAGCCTGAGCAGGTTATGAGGGTGTGATCTCAGTCCATTTTGTGGACACCCCTAAAGATTAATTGGCTGCAATAATAAGCAAAAAACATAATCCATGTTAAACTTTATTTTCATAATATTGCAAAGATTTTAATTTACCGAGCAAATTCATGAAGAAGATTTTATTCTATATATTGTTACAAGTTTTTTTATTAGAGGCTGATGCCCAAACAAATTATTATAATAATGATGTAAAAACACCGCGGATTACGAAAATTGCATTTGCACATGCCACAGTTTTTATTGATGCCCAAACACAGATAACTGATGCAGTATTATTGGTAGAAGACGGAAAAATAAAACAGTGTGGTAAGGGTATTTTAATACCCAAAGACTATCATACTGTTGATGTGATAGGAAAATTTATTTATCCGTCGTTTATTGATATATATAGCAATTATGGAATGCCTGTTAAGAAAGCAAAAGACGCTACCAGTAATCAATTCAATAGCAATAAGCCAGGACCTTATAATCAGAATGAGGCCATCAGACCCGAGACCAATGCAGCGGAAATATTTGATGCCGACGAGAAAACGGCTTCCCAGCTTCGCAACCTGGGTTTTGGATGTGTGGTATCGCACAATATGGATGGTATTGCCCGTGGAACGGGATGCTTGGTAACACTAGCCAAGGCAAGCGATAATAAAGTATTGGTATGGCCACAGGTAAGCACTAATTATTCATTCAACAAAGGCAGTTCCACCCAAATGTATCCAAGTGCTTTGATGGGTTCTATAGCACTGTTACGCCAAACATTATATGATATACAATGGTATAAAACCGCTACAATTAAGGAAACAGATTTGTCGCTGGAGTATTATATAACAAATGAAAAATTACCGCAATTATTTGATGCGGGAAATAAGTGGAATGTGTTTCGTGCTGCAAAAATTGCCAATGAGTTTGGGCAGAAATATATATATAAAACGGATGGTGGAGAATACCAACGTTTGGAAGATTTGAAGAACTTGGGTTGTGCAGTTATTACGCCGCTTAATTTTCAACAAGCATTTAAAACTGACAATATATATGTGAACGAAAAATATAGTTTGCAGCAGCTATTGCATTGGCAAATGTCGCCTTATAACCCCTATTTACTTGACTCGGCGAAAATTGAGTTTTGCTTCACGATATATGATTTGAAAAACAAAAACGAGTTCTATAAGAATTTGA
>JAWXAU010000118.1 GCA_034439655.1 Bacteroidota bacterium
GGACTATAAAAATAAAACCAATAAACCACAAAGGAAAAAACTATGGATAAATAAAAAAATATTCTTCACATCATAAAAGTTTTAGCCTTATTTCGCTTTAAAGAAAATGGGTGAATGAATTATATATAAATCTATTAAACTTAACAAATCATGAAAAGACTAATGTATTTAATTATCATAATATCAGTAACAATATCTTATTTTGAGAGTTGCAAAAAGAGTAGTCCACGAAATAGCTCAGGAGATATGCCCAAAACTGGTTATAGAGGAATTACTGTTTACCAAGATATTCTGCAATTTGACAACCGAACAACTTTCAACAAGACCCTAGATAGTCTCTGCTTTTTGTCAGATTCAGAGCGTATAGTATGGGAAGATGGCTTGCCTGGATTTAAATCTATGCGTGTCAAATTTATTGACATAATAGATGCAGAATACGCATTAGCTAGACAGCTTGATACGGTGGAATCAGATACCACAGTAGTTCAACATACTACTTTAGCAAGCAGTAACCAATATATGTTAAGAACTTTGAGTATGGGTGACGGTACAAACTATTATGATATGAATATTCATATTTCGGAATATAGCTATATTACAAATCCATATGGCATTGTAATAGTTAACGATACCATTTATCAATATACTGCTAACCTAAAGAAAATGCAGACAACAGGGGATAAAACAAAGATAACTACACTAATTAGTGCTACACAGACAGACGCAATTAATCATATTATAGTAGAAGTAATTGACCCAAATCATCCCTTAGCAAAAAATATTACCTCTAATAAAAATACCAGTTCTGGATCCTTTAGTTATAGTCAAAAAGGTAATGATGGAGGATTTAGATTATTATCTTATGAGAATTTTTGGGTTGAAAGTGCAGCCGGGGGTAATAAAGTTTCTAAATATCGCATTAGAAATAAAAGCCTTCAAAGAAGAGTTGGGGGGGCATGGTACGACAATTGGAAAGCCTATCATACTATGAGTTCTAATTTTTCAGGGAATACCGTTTTTGATCTTGACCAACAAAATACCGTAAATGCTAGTGCAAATTGGGACTTGGGGTCATTAACCAATTACACCACAGATGAGTATATAGATTGGCCTTTTCGTACTTTTAGTAGCAATAGTCGAACATATATAAGAACTAGCCCAAATACGCCAGTTAGCCTGTCGCATACTTCTGTTACTGCTAGAATAACTAAATATTATAATGGGTGGAATAGTAGACAAGTAGATATTGTATTTTCTTATTAATTTGGCTTTATTAAATGAAGAAAATATTCACCATATTGTCTATCTTTTTAATATTGGATACCTACGGACAAAAATCGTCCGTAGGTATCCAATATCAAATGCATTTGTCTAAACCACATATACCTCGAGGTACAACTATTAATGGTGAAAGGCACTTCACAGAAGACTCAATTAGATTTATCAATCCCCGTTTGGGATATATAGTTCAAGGTTCGTACATATATAAAATAAACAAGTATTTCAGAGTTCAAACAGGTTTGTCGTTTTCAAAGTATTCAACCAGGATTGTTTACTTATCGTTTACACCTCCTCCCAACAGTAGATTTTTTAGTTCCGTAGTTAATACTCTTACTTACAAATTTACAAGTATTCCAATTGTTGCGAATGGCGTATTACCTGTAAATAATTCACTTTCACTTTCTGGAAGTTTTTTTTGGAGTTTTTGCCTACTCAAGGAATCTTATTGGGACAGTTATGATTACAGTTATTATCTTACGCCATTTACAACTCACGAAAAGTGGAACCAGTATGAAGAAAAGTATAATAGAAATATTGGCTATAACATTGGTTTCATTATGAAAGCCTCTTCTCAATTTAAAATCAGTATTCACTTTCAAAAAAGTGTTTTTAAAGATTCCCAATCTTGGTTGTTCGATGCTGTGTTGCTCTCAAAAGGAATTAATATTGGATTGGAATATCAATTATCAGATTTAAGAAAAAACAATAAGAAATGAAACTAAAATTTCTCATACTGATATTTATTGGAATAGTATATTTTAATAAATGCCAAGGTCAATGGTTGTTTGGTGCGAATACAGGCTTTAATTTCCCGACAAATTCTAATTACTTAGCAATCCATGAGAACCCAATGGGGAATAATATTTCTCTTTTCCCTTCATACGGAAAAGCCATAAACATGGGACTGCAAATTACAAGGTATAAAGGCAGTATAGGCTTCAGGCTAGATGTAAGCTATAATTTTGGAGGCAGTATCCAAACTGATCATATCATAAATAACATTGCTGGAAACCACCGAATAAAAACTAATATTAGTGGAAACAATCTATCTTTTTCACCTCTATTCTTGTTGAAATATCCAATTAGAAAAAAGAATATATATCTGTTTATGGGACCCATTATAGCCGTCTGCAAGGCAATTAAAAAAACAAGCGAAGTCGATTTTTATAATACCACGCAATGGCAACAAATTGAAACAATGACTGGGAACCTTGCATTGGGCGTTAAAGCCGGAATTGGTTTTGATTATAATATACGTCGGAATACCTGTGTCTTTTTGGAAATGCAAAACAATTCCCTCAATTATAAACCCGCCAAGCTTGAACATGAGGAAATATTTCCCAGTTATTCGAAAAGCGTTTTTTACTATCATAAGAATGTAAATAGGTCAAAGCCTTCTAATAGTATCAATCAAATAGCACTGCCTTTTAGCAGCTTAGGTTTGATAATTGGGGTCAGGAAAATTTTATAAATATTCCTACAATACTTTTCAGATAACCGCATGTTCATTTGTTTATAGCAGCAAATGCAATCCCGAAAAAGAAAGAATTTATAGTCATGCTTAACCAAACAACCTCATCACCAAAGTAGGAACTGTTTTGAATTATAGCCGCCGCTTTAACAAATCCCAAATCCACAATCCCCCTCACTCAAATGTTAATATATTTCGCAATTGCAATTTACAATCGTGTCCTTAACTTCGCAGCCCGAAAACGTACATGCAGTTACTCACTAACAGATCGAAAGTAGTTGTCAATAAAAAGATGTCCCTGATGGAACGTCTTTATTTGCCTGCCATCATTAAAGGCATGTTCATTACCTTCAGTCATTTATTTAAAAAAGCAGCAACGGTTAAGTATCCCGAACAGCAGCGTGCATTTGCCCCTGTATATAGAGGCATGCATGTATTGAAACGTGATGAGCTAGGCCGCGAAAACTGTACTGCCTGTGGCCTTTGTGCCGTTGCTTGTCCTGCCGAAGCCATCACTATGACAGCCGCCGAAAGAAAGCCTGGAGAAGAAATGCTATTCCGCGAAGAGAAATATGCTGCTATATATGAAATCAATATGTTGCGTTGCATTTTTTGCGGGCTCTGCGAAGAGGCCTGCCCCAAAGAAGCCATCTTCCTCACCGATAGAATTACCCCACCCGAATACAACCGCGAAACCTTTATATACGGTAAAGATAAATTAGTGGAGCCCCTTGCCCTTGAGCAAAGGATAGACGTAACCAAAAGACAAGAATTCACCCGAGATTAATACATGAGCCAATACCTGTTTTATTTCCTTGCATTCGTTTCTATTTTCTCTGCCCTGTTGGTAGTGACTGCAAAGAACCCCATTCACAGTGTATTATTTCTCATCGTCACTTTTTTTGCTATTGCAGGTCAATATATTATACTTAACGCACAATTCTTGGCCATCGTGCATATCATCGTATATGCTGGTGCCATCATGGTATTATTCTTATTTGTATTGATGTTGTTGAATTTGAATAAAGAATCGGAGCCCGTAAAAAGTAATATGATGAAAGGCATAGGCGTTGTATCAGGGTGCTTATTGGCTTTGGTATTGGTGGCCGCTTTGCACAAATCGACCATGTCGCCAGCACTGGGTTTACCTAATGATGAAATAGGATTGGTGGGCAACTTGGGCAAGGTACTTTTTAAAGATTATGTAGTTCCATTTGAAATATCCTCACTGTTATTTTTATCAGCTATGATAGGAGCAGTAATGCTTGGCAAACGTGAATCGAAAGCAGAACCCGTTATATAAAACTAAGAAATTGAGTATACCTATAGAACATTATATATTATTAAGCTCCATACTTTTTTGCATTGGGGTAATGGGCGTTCTGCTTAGGCGAAATGCCATTATATTATTAATGTGTGTGGAGTTGATGTTGAACTCTGTGAATTTATTGATGGCCGCATTCAGCACCTATCATGGCGATGCAGCAGGGCAAATATTTGTATTCTTTATTATGGTGGTGGCTGCAGCCGAAGTTGCTGTGGGATTGGCGTTGCTTGTAATGATATACCGCAATTTCAAAACCACCGATATTAACCTCTTTAACAAACTTAAATGGTAAATGGCTGATTTAGTTTACCTCATACCTCTGTTGCCTTTTTTAGGTTTTGTCATCAACGGTTTGGTGGGCAAAAGTTTACCCAAACCCGTGGTTGCCATTATAGCCTGTGGCACCGTTTTAGGCTCATTTATTCTTTCTATACTTTGCTTCAAACAAGTAATTGATACAGGTGCTTTCACCGCAGTATTATATGATTGGATTGCTGTAGGAAATACGCATATACAAATTGCTTTTCAAATAGACCAGTTGAGCACTTTGATGATGCTTATTATAACAGGTATTGGATTTTTGATACACATGTATTCCGATGGATATATGCACGATGATGATGGCTTCCACAGATTTTTCGCCTACCTCAATTTATTTATTTTCTCCATGCTATTATTAGTAATGGGAAGTAACTATATGCTCATGTTCTTTGGTTGGGAAGGTGTAGGACTTTGCTCTTATTTGCTTATAGGGTTTTGGTACAAAAACAAAGAATTTGGTGTAGCAGCACGCAAAGCTTTTATCATGAACCGTATTGGTGATTTGGGATTACTGCTTGGAATCTTTATGATATTCAATTCTTTTGGTAGTATAGAATATGCTGATGTCTTTAAAAATGCATCTGCACATAGTGATGCCACAAATCTAATTTGTATATTATTATTTATTGGAGCCATGGGTAAGTCGGCACAGATACCTTTATATACATGGTTGCCCGATGCGATGGCCGGCCCAACGCCCGTTTCAGCACTCATACATGCCGCCACAATGGTTACTGCGGGTATATATTTGGTGGTGCGTAGTAATGCATTATTTGCCATCTCGCCTTCTGCATCCGAATTGATGATGTATATAGGTTTGGCCACTGCGATGATAGCAGGAACAATCGGACTAAAACAAAACGATATTAAAAAAGTATTGGCTTATAGTACCGTTAGTCAGTTGGGATTTATGTTTGTGGCATTGGGTGTGGGTGCATATACTACGGCCATGTTCCATGTATTAACGCATGCGTTCTTTAAAGCATTATTATTCTTAGGCTCGGGCTCTGTAATACATGGCATGGGCGGCGAACAAGACATCCGCAAAATGGGTGGCTTATCAAAAGCATTACCTATCACACATATCACTTTTTTAATTGGAACATTAGCTATTGCAGGTGTTCCATTCTTCTCAGGATTTTTCAGTAAAGACGAAATATTGGCGATGACACATGGTCATTCTGATATCGTGTTTGCCTTGTTAGCTATAACAGCAGTGATTACTGCAGTATATATGTTCCGTTTATACTTTTTGGTTTTCCGTGGCAACTTTAGAGGTACGCACCATCAAAAAGAACATTTGCACGAAAGCCCAATCAGTATGACTTTGCCTTTGGTGGTATTGGCTGTACTTTCTGCTGTTGGCGGATTTTTGGGCATGCCAGCATGGATGAGCGACAACCATATACTCAATCATTTTCTGCATCCTATTGTAGCAGGGGCATCACATTTTCATCCAAGCGAATTATTCGAATTTACCGTTCTCGGAGTTTCTATTGTATTGCTTACTATTATCATATTTGCCACACGCAATTATTATATAACAAAATCTATTATTCCCGAATCGGATGAAAAAGAAGAAGGTATTGCAAAAGTATTATCACACAAATATTATATCGATGAATTATATAATACTTTGTTTGTAAAACCTATCGAAGCACTTTCTGTATTCCTTCACAAAGTGGTCGACAATCAAATAGTGGATGGCATAGTAAACGGTATAGCATGGTGTGTGAAACAAAGTTCAAATCTCTTCAGACTATTGCAGGACGGCAAACTTGAGTGGTATATGATAGGAATGGTAGCAGGCGTTTTATTAATATTAGCTTTAAACTTTTTAATATAAAATGGCAGTACTACTTATATTTATACCGCTATTCGCATCATTGCTGTTTTTGTTTATCAAAGGCAGTATGGGAAAGACTTTGGCACTAACTGTTTCTGTTTTAAATCTTATATTTAGTATCTATTTACTTTCGAGTTTTGATGCACAAAGCGACGAAGGTTTTCAATTTGCATTCGACCAACCTTGGGTAGAAAGTTTGGGCATCTCATTTTGTGGCGGCCTTGATGGGATATCATTATTAATGATTTTGCTTACCAATTTATTAATACCAATTATATTACTTTCATCATGGGGCAAAACTCCTGAATATCCTGCTGCTTTTTATGGTTTGGTATTATTGATGCAAGCCGGATTGAATGGTGTGTTCATGGCTACGGATGGTTTGTTATTTTATGTATTCTGGGAACTCACTTTAATACCTATATGGTTTATATGTGCATACTGGGGAGGTGAAAATCGCATACCTGTAACCATCAAATTCTTTATATATACTTTTGCAGGTAGCTTGTTTATGTTGGTGGGTTTAATATATTTATATCTGAACACACCGGGCTATCATAACTTTACTTGGGAAGCTCTACAAATGGGGGCTCGCAGCCTTGATGCCGCTGGACAACAAATAGTATTCTGGCTCATCTTTGCAGCCTTCGCAGTTAAAATTCCGATATTCCCATTCCATACTTGGCAGCCTGAAACCTATACGGTTTCTCCAGCACCGGGCACGATGTTATTATCAGGAATTATGCTCAAAATGGGTATATATGGTGTCATACGTTGGCTCCTCCCTTTCGCTCCTGATATGGTTCCCGCAGGATTCAATTTCCCTATTATATTATGTATTATAGGAATAGTTTATGGTGGTTGGATTGCAATCAAACAAACTGATATGAAAAAAATTGCAGCCTATTCTTCCCTATCGCATGTGGGATTAATTGCTGCGGGTGTATTTACTTTAACCATCGACGGTTTGCAAGGTGCTGTTATACAAATGGTGAATCACGGTATTAATATCGTAGGATTATTTATAGCTATTGAATTGATAGAAAGAAGAACAGGAACTCGCGACCTCACCAAGTTGGGCGGCATTGCCAGTAAGGCTCCCAAGCTTTCAATATTGTTTATGATAATTGTTTTAGGTTCATTAGCCGTGCCACTTACAAACGGTTTTGTTGGTGAATTTTTATTATTGAAATCATTATACAGTATCAATATATATATGGCTGCCATTGCAGGTCTCACAGTTATTTTCTGTGCCGTATATATGTTGCGTTTATATAACTTAGCCATCTTTGGTGAAGTAACAAGTTACACAGCCAACATAAAAGATATCAATTCCCGTGAAACTATTATATTAAGTTTGATAGCTTTATTGGTTATTATATTGGGTGTATATCCACAACCTATATTCGATATATCGAAACAAGCGATAGAAACTTTTCAAACCACAATGACCCTCAAATAAACGCATAGAGAAGACCCATGAAATTACTAATAGGACTTTCCATACTTGCTGTGCTCACCATGATGATGGGGTTGTTCAAATCACGCAAATTTGTATTGCCTGTTGTGGTATTGGGCCTCATAGGATTATTATATGTGGTTGCGGGTTATGGTTGCTATTGCGAAGACAAAATGTTTGGAATGTTTATTAATGAACATCAATATTTAAAGATGTTCGATATCAATAAAAATTCTGGATTTGCAGGCTTGATTATAGGTGCCGGATTACTTATTACTATACTAGCTTATAAAGGATTTAACTACAGCGAAAATCACCGTGCCGACTTGCATGCACTTATGCTCTTTAGTATGTGTGGTGCTATTATAGCTGTAAGTTATACAAATTTATTGATGCTGTTTTTGGGTATCGAAATTATGTCTATTCCACTATATGTTTTAGCTGGTAGTAATAAAACTGATGAGCGAAGTAATGAGAGCGGACTTAAATACTTTTTGCTCGGTGCATTTGCGACTGGATTTTTATTATTCGGAATGGCCTTGATTTATGGTGCCACAGGAAGTTTTAATATCAATCAAATATATAATTATGCCCATAACCAATTGAATGAATCAGGTGGTATTTTTAAAATTGGTGTGGTATTTACTATGGTAGGCTTGGTATTTAAAGTAGGTGCTGCTCCTTTCCATTTCTGGACTCCCGATGTATATAATGGTGCCCCAACTATTATTACCTCATTCATGTCCACCGTGGTAAAAACTGCAGGCTTTGGGGCATTGATATTTTTCTTTAATGGTGTTTTACATCCAATGGGTGCTGAGTGGGGCAAAACTTTTGCAATCATTTCCGCTGCTACCATGATACTCGGAAATGTAACTGCCATTTATCAAATATCATTGAAACGCATGTTGGCATGGAGCAGCGTAGCCCATGCAGGTTATCTATTAATGACCGTGGCTGCAAATGGCAATAACGTACCCAAAGCTGTATTATTATATTTAGCTGCGTATTCATTGGCAAGCATTGCCACATTTGCAGTATTAATTACTACGGGCAAAGAAAATTTTGAAGACTATAATGGTTTGGGCAAACGCAATAAATGGTTAGCTATTGGACTCACTATATCATTATTGTCATTGGCTGGAGTTCCGCCATTGGCAGGCTTTATGGGCAAGTATTATTTATTCACCACAGTATATGAACAATACCCTTGGTTAGTTATTATAGCTATTATAACCTCTGCAATAAGTGTGTTTTATTACCTCAAAGCTATTATAGCTATGTGGTTCAAAAAAGGCGATGGCGAAACTATACAAGTTCCTTTAACAACAGTATTTGTTATATTGGTTTGTATACTTGGTTTAATTGCTTTGGGATTGATGCCTGGAGTGGTTTTGGATTTGGCGTAGAATCCTAATTTTTTTACTGCAAATGTGAAGGTAGATGCATTCAACATTTTTTATGTACCTTTGTTCGCAGATGCTCAGGAAAATCCTTCTTACAATGTTAACCTCGAATATACTTATTTATGCAAATGCGTCAGAAACAAAACGCTTTGGATTGCTCCTTGGCGTGGAAAAATATTTGGATTTTGATAGAGATTGAAATAACCGATTACGAGTAGGATTAAATTATAATATTTTTGATTAACACCAAATTTATTTCGACTATAAAAGATATACATCCCTACTACAAAATAATAATTTTTATTCATTAAATATTGGTTACAACAAATTAAATATAGCTAAAAGAATTGATATAGGAGTGGGGCTAATACCAATTCTTAAACTAAAATAGTTCTCCGCCTGTGGCGGATTTAGTTTTTAGAATGGTAATGCCGAACTAATCCCGAAAGCTTTCGGGATTAGTCCCCCTTTTTTTGGACTATTATATATTGAGTTTCGGCGTAATAGACAAAAAGTAGGCTATTTCTTAGACTTTTGTTTCAAGTGGACAAAAAGTAGGCTGTTTATTTTATCCAGCTTATCGATAAAATAATTTTTGCAATCATCTTTGCAGTATCAGGCAAAACAGACTTGGGCTCTGCTGGAGAGCAACCTATTAGGGATAGCTTGATGTCGATGAAATAAAAAATAAAATAGCTGTTGTTAATGCAATAGCTATTTTATTTTATTGACATTATGCCTTTAAAAACTCATCTATAAATTTCTTTTTTCTCGCCATTGATAAGCCATTGTGATTTCTCAATTTATTTTTCAAGTCTGCAAAGTGTCCATCAATTGCATTGGTTGTATTTGGTATTTTTAGCTCCATTTTATCATACCAAGTAAATAGCCAGGGCAAATTTGTTTTGAGGCTTCTATAAGCACTTCCTAGCTTTTTGTGTACATATCTTTTTTTGCCTGTTGCATCATTTTTTTGTTCATTTAAAAAGCTTTCCCACTTTGTAAACCAAGCTTGCAATCCTCCTTCAAAACTTTCCCTGTCTGTACATTTTAAAAGCAATGTATGCTCCCACAATTCTTTACTGGCTTGCATTTTGGGGTTTTCGTTAAATATCTCCTAACAATGGCTACTTGATGGAAGTTGCACATTTGGATAGGAATATCCGTTCCAAATAGTTGTAGCAATCCCTTGCGTCCATCACAAATAATGGATTGAATTTTAGTGCCCCTTCTTGCTATTTCTTCAATTCCAAATAAATATAATTTATTGGTTTCGTGCTGTACATACTGCTTAAATAATATTTGGCTTGTGATAACTATCTTTAAAAACCATTACACCAAATTTCCTCCCAAAACATGTTGTATCCATTAACAAGTGTACAACACTTGGGAAAGTTTTTCCTTGTTCAATAATTACTACATCAAGTTTACGCTGGATGGTCCTTTTTGAGCAAGTATATTTTGATGCAAGTTGAGAATATGTTTGTTTGCCGTCTGTATATTCTCGCCAAAGGGCAGCACTATTTAGGCGTTTTCCACCAGTAAATTGTTTGCCGCAAGCATAACACTTGAAGAATTGTTTTCCTTTTTTAATACCATTCTTTTTGGTAATTTTACTATTACAGTAAAAGCAGTTTTTTTATTCATAACTTTAATTTGCAGCAAAGCTATGATAGGACTA
>JAWXAU010000119.1 GCA_034439655.1 Bacteroidota bacterium
AAGCGGGGCTTTCGGGATGTAGTTCGGCATTACCATTCTACAAACCTAAAATAGTCCAAAGACTATTTTAGGTTAAGAATTGGTATAACATTCTAAAAATCAAATCCGCCACAGGCGGAGAACTATTTTAGGTTAAGAATTGGTATTAAATGAAATGGTGATACAGCCACTATAATATATTTAGACACTTCATTTGGTTTGTTATGCGGCATTATATGGTCTAGAATGTCTTCTTCAAATAGCACCTCGAGTTTTCTAAATTCTGAAATCTAATACAAAGTGTGGTCTTGTCTATAATATCTAGGCAACTATGGTCTCCCACTTTTTTTGATTCAGCTAAACAGATATTGCCGTCTTTTATTTTATAGCCTACTGTATCTTGTATAAGTGAACTATCGCCAGCACTGTATTGATATAAACGAACAAATACTTTGTTATTGGGTAAGAAATTTAAGATAAAACCAAAGTTTTTTGGCGTACTTTTTTTGCTCGCCCTCCACTGTTTTTGAGAGAAAGAATCGAGCGACAAAGAGTCGCCTTTATATATAATAGAAACCGCTGAATAATTACCCAGTATAGTGGTAGCAGATTGTGCATATATCTTTACCCATACACCTAAACAAAGAATTAAAACCGATAGCTTTTTGAATATAGTATTATATACCATAAGCCTATCGCTCAATGATTAATTTTGTATTGTTCGTACCCGTATTTGTTCGGTTATTTATCATATAAACTCCGCAAGGTAAATGAGATAAATTTATGGTAGTTGAGCTATTGTTTGTATAATACTGATATACCTGCAAGCCCATTATATTATATATCGTAATTTGGCTATGCGGCGTAGTATTTAAATTAACAATTCCGGTACTTGGGTTGGGCCACAAGTTCAAAATATCGTTGGTTTCAAGCGAAGCAATACCAACGGGCTGTTGAAGTTTAACGGAATAGTTTTTTGTAGTACCATCTTGTGCTTGTATGGTATAAGTTATAGTATTGTTAAAATTATTGGTAGTAGCCCCACTCACTTGCTCAGTGGCTGATATAAAAGCAGTGGCCAATGGCGATATTTTAAAAGTGGGAACTAGGGAACTCATGTCCACCCCCGAGGGAATAGTAGCCGCTACATTAGTGCTGTTGATATTGGTAGTTATTTGTGGATTAATACCCAAAAATTTGAACTCGAGCAAATCTTTGTTCCCGCTCAAAAGCTTGCGGGTACCTTGAGCTATCCAAACGCCCCACTTGGCATCGGCAATAAATGAAACGGCGGTGCCAGCTTTGGGCGTAATTTTATCAGTGTTCACATCAATAGTGGCTATAATGGTATCACTATTTGTATTTAAGGTAGTGAAGAGTATTTTATTGTCGTTCTTTGAGTAATTGGGATAAGAAAGCGTAGTATTTGTAAATACGGTAGTCACTTTTTGTGTGATGAGGTTAGAAGCTATGAGTGCGTATTGTGTATTACTGCCTGAATTATCTATATAATCGAAAGCAACTATATAAGGAGAGTTTTTGCTAATAGCTGGATTGCCAATACTAACATCGGAAGGTAAGCTGCTGAATACTTTTTGAATGGTCCCATTGCCCACTTTGTTTGTCTTATTGTTCCATACACGTATCATTCCCACATCCCAATAGTTAATATCGCTGCCTCCATTATTGGGTATTTCGTTGTAGGCATCATATATAACATATTCACCCGTATAGTCCCACTCCAAAGCACCAGCATATAATACACCTGCCGAGGTTTGCCCTTGCCCAGTGGTGGGATTATATAAATAAAAACGTGTCCAATTTGAACCATCATATATCCAAATACTGCTATCGATAGAGGTGGTAACTCCTGCTATTTTATTTCCATCTTTCGATATAGCTACATTGTCCCATATACTTTGGTTTTGAGCTATCGTTTCAGTAAAAGTATTGACGGTAATCTTATGCATTTTGCTATCCCAGCCTATAAAATAACCTGTAGAACCATCGTCGGTAAGCGACATAGGCTGTTTGGTATATGTGGTGGTCATGGCTTGGAAGCCACTGGGAGTGGTGGTCGACTTGTACCAACGGTTATTGGTTCCAAAATAATTCACGTCGTAACTTATTATATAATCTGTTCCAGGGTTTGTTGGAAGGTCTACTCCAGTGGTATTGCCGCTGCCTCCACTACCTGCATTTGGGTCATATATTTCTACAGCATCGAACGCTGCTTTGGCTGCGTTTTCTTCGGTAGTTCCATATAAATCTTTACAGCTTTGTACTACCGCATAACGCAAATCCAAAAATTTCGAAGTTGAAGTGAGGTATTTGCTCAAGGCTCTATAATATACTTTTTCTGCTTTTACCTTGGTAATATTGGTGGCAAAAAGGTAATAAGCATGATTGGGAATTCCGGAGTTGATATGCACACCTCCATTATCGTTTGTGCCACTATAATATTCTTTCATTTTAGCGGGCTGCCATCCATTGTCGTTTAAACTATTGCCACCGTTATGTGGGTTGCTCAAATCACGCAATGCACCGCTGAGAAAGTAAGCGGCCTTTACCACATCTTCACCCAGCTTCCAGTTAAGCCCTTCTATCATGGCACCAAATACATCTGCCATCGATTCGTTGATGGCACCACTCTGCGATTTATATTCTAGGTTCGCAGTTTTTTCTACTACGCCATGGGTCATTTCGTGGCCTGCCACATCAAGTGCTCCTGCTAGTGGTTTAAAAGCCACGCTGCCATTTCCATAAAACATAGCTTGCCCATTCCAGTATGCATTGTCCATTTCGCCACCACTACTTTCGGTAACATTTATTACGCTTATAATATTGCCGCCGCTGCCATTAATACTGTTGCGGCTATGTATATTTTTATAATAATCGTAACACACTTTGGCATTGTATTGTGCCGATACGGTTTTGGTACTCCAGCTAGTATTGTTCGATAATTTGATTTGAGCAATTCCGGAACCGCTGGTATTCTTCGCATCCAAAGTCCATATTACGCCTTCGGGGTCATCTGGGAACTGCGATTGGCTTGAGTTAAACATAGTTTCATTGGCATTGATAGCATAGAACGAACCATTATATTCATACGTATTAATAGTGCGTTGCTTATTGTTTAGGTCGCTCATAGTAGCAGTCTTTGGCCCATTAGCACTGCAAGTATGATTGTATTGGTCTAATGTTTCACCTGTATTCGCATCAATTACCAATACATATCGCTCTATCAAATTAGGTCTGATGGTAATATGATATACAAGTTTGGCTTGTAATAGATCATTATAATATATCTCGAGTTTTACCACGGGTTTGTTTTCGCCAAATATCATAATTTGTTCTGGAGTTTGCGTTTGAAATGTGGTAATATCAGATAGCTTTTTGTTTGCCATTATAGCCGCTTGCTCTTGCGTAAGTAAAGGAATAGTTGCAATAGCCGCAGGGGTAGGATACATGCGACCCATAGAAAGCTCCACATAATTGTTTCGGGTCACCACTATCCATTCGCTACCGTGCACAGGTATACTATTATAAATTTGAGAAAACCTAAAAAACACCTGCCCTGTTATAGGGTCAGTATCAGTTTGCGATAAGTTAAATTCTTTAGAAGTCTTAAGGTGCAAAGCCCCTTTTATCTTTTCTAGATAAGTATATACTCCAGCATAATCGGCCCCTAGCAATAGGTATTTGCCTTCAATCATTATAGCTAATTGGTTGCTTGGGTCGTAACTAACATGGTACCCGCTTAAGGGGCTGGTAATACTACTTATATCATTAACGATAGCTTGTGGATGTTGTTCTAAAGCTGTTCTACCATACACGGTTTGGTACTGGAATGTAGGAAGTACCTTGCCTGTTTTAGCTGGGTGCAATTGGGCAAATGTTGGGCAAACGCAAGATAATAATACAAGAATATATATAAGTATTTTCATTGTTTTGTTTTTTTTAAGGTGTGCAAATATAAGAGAATTTAGTTGCTAGTTGTCTAGTTGTGAGGTATGAGTTATGAGTTGTGAGGTATGAGTTAGGAGTTATGAGTTATGAGTTGGAGATATGAGTTGTGTGTTGTGAGTTGTGAGATTTCTCAAAACTGCCTACTGTCTACTGCCCGCCGCGGCGGGCTGTCTACAATCATATCTTAAACAAATACTGTAGGGTAAAAGTTCTTGGGGCACCCATATTTCCTAAATAATATATATATTCTGCATTGCCCAAATTCTTGACAACAAAAGAAAACTTGTGCTTTTTATAAGTATATCCTACCCTGAAATCCCATAAACTATATCCATTATTATGCGAGAGTCTATAGGCATTAGAGCCAGGTACAATGGCTTCGAGAAAATCATTTACTCGCAACATATAGCTATTGAATTTAAAAGTCGCACCTATTGAAAAATTATGATATTCAAGATCCGCATTTACTTTCCAAGTATGGCGAAAACGACTTTGTAAATATTTGTAGTAGGGTTCTATATTTTTAACAGAATCAGTAAAAACAGAATCGAGATATACCGGTTCTATAAAAGTATACCCAGCCAATAGTATGATATTCGCATTTTTTATTTTTCCTTCGCCACCTATCGATGCATCAATACCAGTAATTCTTGCCTTCTTGGCGGTGTTCAATGTTTGGAAAGCAACAATATATACAGGGTCGTACACATACATAAAATCAACCATATTATTATACTGGTTCCAGAACCCTGCCACATCGGCATAGCCCATCCATTTGCCTATTTTCAGTCCTTGTTTTATACCTATTTCAGCACTCTGTCCTGTTTCACTTTTCACATTTGGGTTGGGCAGCACCCTCACTACCGCAGCTACGGTATTCACATATCTTTCGGCCACCGAGGGGAAACGGTACCCCGTGCCATAGCTGGCCCTCGCAAATGTATATTTGGCCAATGGATGACTTAGCCCAAAGCGATATACCGGTAATCCTTCTGCTTTGCGTTGGTCTATTTGGTTACGCTCGTAACGAATACCCGCCGAAAAATTGAGTTTGGATAACTTTCCATCCATTTGCAAATAAGCGGCTGCATTGTAGCCTTGGTGGTCGTGGTAAAGGCTATCACTTTTAATAGTATTGATGGTATACACACCTCCGCCAGTAGCGGTTAGTTTAAAATGCTTGTCTGCATTATTGAAATATTTTTGATATTGCAATTCATTATAGGCCAAGGTAGCTTTTGTGTGAATCCCAATAGTATCATAAGTATCGGCACTGTAGTTATTATTTTCGGTAACATATATCCTGCTTCTTAAAATAATTTTATATTTATTGGGTTTCGCATATTCTATATAGGGGTCAATATTATATCTTTTGTTAATCATATTGCTGCCAGTATTAGGGTAAGCCACAAAGGGAGAATCGGCCTGTTTCCAAAACAAGAAATTACCCACCTGTGCCGAGAAGAAAGAAGCATATACACCCACTTGCAGTCCCTTTACTTTATCAAATTTTTGTTTCACACCCATACTCAACCTTTTATTATTCGCCGCTTCATACTGGCGGTATCCATCATCCTTTAGGCCATAGATGGCAAAAGTAATCCCTGTGTTATTATTCGTTTGCGAATGGAATACATTTATACCGCTGGTGCTTTGTCTTTGTTTAAATATTTTAAAATTTGGGTTTGTAGGATTATCATAAAACCCCGTGAATACGTTCACTTTGGTAAAAGGTAATTTGGTGGGCTCAGCCGTTCTAATATTTATTACACCACCCATAGCCCCCGAGCCAAACAAGGCAGATGAAGCACCTTTAACCACCTCTATTTGCTTAATGTTTTCTACAGGCATGGCATCCCATTTCACATCGGCGGCATCGGCACTTAATATGGGCATGTCGTCCAACATCATCAGCACCCTGCTGCCTGTGCCATAACTAAATCCACTTCCGCCTCTTATATTGGCTTGCCCAAATATGATATTAACGCCAGGCACATTCTCCACGGCGGCATCCATTTTTATGCTGTTCGTGTTTTCGATTAACTTAGGTTTTAGTGTCGATATGGATACTGTTACATCTGTAATCTTTTGCTGAGTTTTGCCAGCGGTAACCACCACATCGTTCAAGGTATATACATTGTCTTCCAGTACTAAATATATATATTGTTTGTCCACCAATCTTTCTATAGGTTTATATCCATAGTGGTTTATATAAAGTGTGGCGGGAGTATCTACATTTTCAAAGATATAATATCCTGTATCGTTGCTGTAAGTATATAAATCTGCTTTACCGTTCATTAATTTACACACTACCTTCACATTCTTAATTCCTTCCACAGTTGTTGCATTAAGCACACGGCCTTCCACAGCAATTTGTGCGTATACTATGTTGCCAAAACAAATTGCAAAAAATAAGAGTATGGTGTTCTTCATAAGCATTTTTAAAGCCGTCAAATTTATGGCAGGAAAAGGGAATTAATACCAATACTCCTTATAATACCAATTCTTAAACTAAAATAGTTCTCCGCCTGTGGCGGATTTAGTTTGTAGAATGGTAATGCCGAACTACATCCCGAAAGCATTCGGGATTAGTCCCTTTCTTTTGGACTATTATATATTGAGTTTCGGTATTATAATGAGTATTAGTACAAGCAACTATGGAAATCAGAATTAACATATCTTTGTAAAAAGCAAATATTTTATGAAGTGCGGCCCAGCCTTATGCCATCCTTAAGCAACGGTATCATCATTTTGTTCTTTAAAAAAACCAATCATTTTCTGGTACAATAATTTTTCGTCAATAGGTTTGGAAATATAATCGTTCATGCCTACAGCTTTGCATTTTGCTAAATCCATGGTTGTTACATCTGCAGTTAATGCAATGATGGGGATATTAGAGTTCATTTTATTGCGAATGTGCTCCGTGGCTTCAAATCCATTCATTTCAGGCATTTGCAAGTCCATCAAAACAATATCGAACGATTTAGTTTTTAGTTTTTCAATAGCTATTTTTCCGTTGTCTGCAATATCCCATGCGAATTTGAAATCATCCAATATGGTTCTCAACAATAATTGATTGAGTTTAATATCTTCCACAACCAATACTTTAATGTTTTTAATTTCCAGGCTTTCGCTTTCGCTTTCGCTTTCGCTTTCGCTTTCGCTTTCGCTTTCGCTTTCGCTTTCGCTTTCGCTTTTTGGAAAACTTAATATAAAACTAAATGTAGAACCCTCATTAATTTTACTTTTTACTGAAATAGTTCCACCCTGTTTTTCTACCAATTGTTTAACGATGGCAAGTCCTAAACCGGTACCTCCATACACCCTTGAAGTATCCATATATGCCTGCTCAAAGTCATTAAAAACATTTTTTATTTTATTTTCTGGTATCCCAATTCCGCTATCGGTAACTTTAAATTCAAGTGTTACTTTTTCCTCGTTTTCGTTTAGTAAATCAACGCTTACGGTGATTTTGCCTTTTGAAGTAAATTTTATTGCATTGCCCAAAAGGTTAATAAGAATTTGATGCAAACGAACCGAATCACCAAGTAATATTTCGGGAATTCGGGAATCATATTCCTTTACTAATTCTAAATTACTTTCCTGTATTTTTGTTTCAAACAAATGAAGAATTGTATTTATTGAATGTAATATTTTAAAAGGCGAGTTTGCAAATGTCATTTTACCTGCATCTACTTTTGCTAAGTCAAGTATGTCATTGATGAGAACGATTAAAGTATTTCCGCTTGATTTAACGGCTTCTAAATATTCTGTTTGTTTTTCAGTCAAATCTGTTTTCATCAGCACTTTTGTAAAACCAATAATCGCATTCATTGGAGTACGGATTTCATGACTCATATTCGATAAAAATTGCTGCTTCGATTGCATTGCGATTTCAGCTTTTTCTTTTTCATCTTCTGCAATTAGTGTTGCCATTTCGGCAAATACTTTTGCCTCCATTAAATCGTTGGCAAAACTTTTATGTGCATCAATGTCAGTGCTGCTTCCTACCCATCCTATAATGTTTCCCTGCTCGTCTTTTTGTGCAATGCCACGACTAATATGCCAACGGTAAGTTCCATCATGATAACGAATACGCTTTTCCATGTTAAAATCTTCACCTGTTTTAAGGGAGTGATGCCATAATAGTAAATCTTTTTTTAGGTCATCAGGAAAAATAATTTTGCGGAAACCTTCGCCTATCAATTCTTCGAAAGACATTCCGGTGTAATCGAGAAAATATTTGTTGAAGTAATTTTTCTTTCCATCGGGTGTGCCTGTCCATATCATGTGAGGAATGTTTTCGGACAGAGTTCTAAATTTTGCTTCGCTTGCTTCTATTCTTTTATTTTTTAATTCAAGGTCATCGTTAATAGCTTTTATTTTTTGCTCTGCCACTTTCCGCTCAGTAATATCCTCCAAAGCTATTAGAATTAACTGCTCTGCAGTTTTTTCATTTATAATCTGCCTTGCATTTAGCAGTATGGTACGTTCACCAATTGAGGTAAAGTGTAAATTGATTTCAAAATCTTCTATGCGGTTTTTTTTAGGGAGAATCCGCTCCAGCAATGAACGCAGTATTTGGTCATCGAACTTGTGGTGTTGTATTTCGTAAAATAGTTTGCCCTCGGTTTCATCTTCATGCACATTGAATTTTTTGTAGAAGGCTGCGTTGGCGGTTTTTATGCGAAGCGATTTATCGAGAACTATAAGGGGTTCTCGCATGGTGGCAACAATGGCTTCCGAATAAGAACGGGAAATATTGAGTTCTTCCTGCTTGTCCAATAATTCCTGGTTTACGATCAGTAATTCTTCGTTGGTCGATTGCAGTTCTTCTTTTGATGTTTCTAATTCTTCGTTCAAACTTTGCATCTCTTCGCTGCTGCTCAATAGTTCCTCGTTGGCACTCTGCAATTCTTCATTGGCGGCTTCTTGGTCTTCAGTAATGGCACGCATGTCTTCGCGGTTTTGTGCCAATTCATTTTCAACTTGTTGTATCCGTAATTCAGAAAGTTTTTTTATTCTTTGTGCTGCCGTGGTGCTTTTACTTTTTTCTTCGGGCAATGCCACAGGTGATGCTGTTTTATTTAAGAGAATAAAATAATGCGGCTCAATAGTATTTACAAGAGGAACAACTTGAATAGTAACAAGTGTTTGTTTCCCATGCATCTTTACTGGGATATTCTCTTTGGTAAAAGTTTTTTGGTTGGTTTTGGCTTTGTGCAGTGCATTTCGCAATTCAAAAGCTAACCCTTCTTTTGCCATCTTGAGCAGGTTAAAAGTAGGCTTGCCCGGCGACTGTTCCAGAAAAGGGGTCATTGCACCGTGAATGTGAACAATGTCCATTTGCTCGTTAACGACTACACCGGCAGGGGTGAAATCGGATAACAGCATCGTCTCGGCACTTTTGCGAAAGTCGGTTTGTGTGCCTTCTGCTTTTTTTTTTGTGTTATTTTTTGAGGCTAAGGCTTCTTCTTTGCGTTCGGTAGCCACATGCATAAAACGACCGGGTATAGGCATGCGAGAATATATTTTTTCGTGCTTGTTCATGGAAGCAAAGAGGTCGGAAGATGTGCCTACGGTTTCAGATTTTCCTAGTAATAAAACTCCTTTTTCTTTAAGTGCATAATGAAACGTGGCGAGTGCTTTTTTTTGCAAAAAAGTATCCATATATATAAGCACATTACGGCAGCTTATTAAATCCATATTTGCAAATGGCGGGTCTTTCAGAAAATTGTGTGGAGCAAATACACACATATCGCGAATGAGCTTACTTACCTCATAGCCGTCGTTGTTTTTTACAAAATAAGTTTTGAGGCGTACATCGGTAAGTATTCCCACATCGGCCTTGCTGTATATACCTCTACGAGCTTTTTTAATGGCTTCATCAGAAATATCGGATGCAAATATTTGAATACGGGTTTGCGACAATTTTTGTGAGCAACATTCATGCAGGCAGATAGCGATTGAATAGGCTTCTTCGCCTGTTGAGCATCCAGTAATCCAAACACGAATGGGCTCACCGCTTATATTATTTTTAACCAGTAGTGGGATTATAGTTGTACTTAATTCCTGAAATGTTTTTTTGTCGCGAAAAAAAGAAGTAACAGGAATAAGCATATCTTGAAACAAGGCATCTTGCTCTGCTTTATTGTTACGAAGAAATTTGAGGTAGCCCGAAAGTTTTAATGTTTTGCAGATTGCCATTCTGCGGGCAATGCGTCTGCGGGGTGTGGGTTGTTTGTAGTAAGAAAAATCAACACCGCTATTCAAGCGAATGATGGTAAGGATTTGTTTAAAAACAGCTTCATCGTCGGTTGCGAGAGGTTCCTCTGCCGCATTCAAGGTAGAAGGTTTATCAATTCCATTGATTTGCAAAAGTTGGTGCGGAATTTTTTCGGGCTGTAAAATAAAATCAACCACGCCGGCGTCAACAGCGTTTTGGGGCATGCCGTCGTATGCCGCTGATGTTGGGTCTTGTGCTAGGGTAATTCCTCCGTGTGCTTTAATTTCTGTTAAGCCAATGGTTCCATCGTTGCCAGTGCCCGATAGCACCACACCCACTGCAAAAGTAGTATGCACTTGGGCCAGTGAGGCAAAGAAAATATCGATGGGGCGATTTTGAATTTTTTTATCCCGTGTAGTAAGTTTAAGCACCCCATCAGTCGAGGTAAGTATTTTGTTCGATGGTATAATATATATATGGTTTGGGGCAAGATGTATGTCGTCCGTAATTTCGTGTACCGGTATTTTTGTAACGCGGGTAAGTATTTCTGGCAGCAAACTTTCGTGTGTGGGGTCCAAGTGCTGCACTAGCACATAAGCCATTCCCGAATCTTCGGGGATTGCTTTTAGTAATCGCTTAAAAGCATCCAACCCCCCAGCCGATGCACCCACACCTACAATTGGAAAATATTGTGGAGTTTTTGGTGGTTTTGCTTTGTCTTTTTTTGATGCTGTCATTCTGTAATTTCTTAAAATAAAAAGGTCAAAGTTAACTTTATTTATGGCAGTATTATGTTGCTTTGCATTTAATTGTTGCTTTTAGTTTTTTTTCGCAAGTTTTTTGCCACCTTCCACCATTCGTTTTTCACCAACTCGGCATGTCCTGCAGCCTCAATAGAAATAGGAGTTTGTTTCATTGAATTGTTATCAATCAAACCAGTAAGATGTATTTTATAATACATACTGTCTTTATCAGTTATTATTTGCTTCATTACTTTAAATGGCTTTTTTACATTGATTTCAAAAGGAAGTGCTACGGTAATAGATGAATTTGGCTTAATGCTAAGCCTCTGCATATAAGAGCCTTTGCCTGTGATATCAGGCCCAATAACCACATTATAATTGAGTTTGCTCAAGTTTACTTCTAGTTTGTTGCTATGGTTAATTATTTCCAATTGCAATTCAATATTTACTTCTTTGCGTTTCCAACTCCACAAGCCCAATTTTACTTTCTTCACTTTTATTTCGGGTGGATTGGGCACTTTAATGTTAAAATCCTTTTTAACGGAAATTGTGGTGCGGCCAAAAATTGTATTATAGGTAATTTTAAAATCAGCGACAATACGTGTTGAGTCTCGGCCACGCAAACTTTTAAGAAGATGTCTCACCTTCGTTACCGGCAAGCGGAATGCCAACTTAATAGTATCAATATCGCCAGGCTTCTGTTTCAAGTTAACCGCCTGCCTTTCGGCCACCAGCTTTACGCCTCCTAGTTCCAGTTCACTTACAAGACTGTCTATTGTTAACTTATACGGAGCTTTATTTTCGAGTACCCCTTCTACTTCAATATAGGCAGTGTCGGAGTGAATTTTTGCGTAAATATTATTTAACTTGTTAAGGTTGGGTACAAAGTGTAATGCTTTGGCCGGGTCGAACCAATAGTATGCTGCCCCAGCTAACAAGCCAACGATACACAGAAAAATAAATACATATTTAAATACCTTCCTCATTAATATATTTTATTTTCGGGGTTGAATGATTTAAATATATAAATCATCTTAAATTAATAAGCTGTAAAGGTGCACATATTGAAAGTAAAGAATGTTACACCTTATGTTAAACACTTTACATAATTCACGGTTTTGGGGGAGATTATATAACTGCCATTTAATGAGCTGTGGTGATGCAACTGCTAGTTGCACACGTAGATTCACCCAAGCTTCCGACAAAACCGTTTTTGCCACTGGTGTCGGTTACAGCTTGTATAGAAGCGTATGTTATAAAGCTAGCAGAAAGTAAAAAGCAGAGTAATTGTTTTTCATGGCAGTGTTTATTTATTTAATTATTAGATACAAATAACTACTGAATGGTGGTATTTAAACAACTAAAAAATCCAAATTTTGTATAAAACGTATAAAATCAACTAGTTATTAACAAGGCGATTCTTACACCATAATTACATATACAAGATTATTATAATCTGAAGCTATATTGTTTTTGTCTCACCCTCAAACCCGCTTACCTTTGTTGCCCAAATTTACTACCTTGAGTTTAATTAAATCAATATCTGGTATTCGTGGTACCATCGGCGGTTCAATAGGTGAGGGGCTTACCCCGCTCGACATCGTAAAATTTACTTCCGCATTCGCTACGCTTATTGCCCAAGAGTCAGATAACCGAACACTTGTAATTGGCCGCGATGCCCGCCTTAGCGGAGAAATGTTGAATAATTTGGTGGTCGGTACACTTACAGGGATGGGTTTCGATGTGATAGATTTAGGTTTGTCCACCACACCTACCGTAGAGATGGCCGTGCCGCGTGAGCAAGCAGCGGGTGGTATTATTCTTACCGCTAGCCACAATCCAAAACAATGGAATGCTCTCAAACTTTTAAATGCAGCAGGCGAGTTTATTTCTGCCGAAGAAGGCGAAGAATTATTGAAGTTAGCAGAAGTCGGGAAGTTTGATTATGCAACAGTTGAGAAATTAGGCAAGCATACCTACAAGAATTCCTATATACAATATCACATAGATCAGATTTTAGCTTTGGAATTGGTTGATGTAAAAGCCATAAGAAGTCGCAACTATAAAATAGTGGTCGATGCGGTTAACAGTACGGGTGGTATCGCAGTTCCCATGTTGCTTAACGCATTGGGCGTTGATGATATCATAGAGATAAATTGTGAACCTACAGGCAAGTTTGCCCATAACCCCGAACCACTTCCCGAAAACCTGGTTACAACAGCCAGCGAAGTTAAATTCCACAAAGCCAATTTGGGTATTGTGGTAGATCCTGATGTAGACAGATTAGCACTCATTTGTGAGGATGGAAGCTTTTTCGGCGAGGAGTATACTTTGGTAGCTGTTTCCGATTATATACTCAAAAACAAGAAAGGAAGTACGGTCTCCAATTTGTCCAGCACACGGGCCTTAAAAGACATAACTGAAAAACATGGTGGTGTGCACCACGCAACTGCGGTAGGCGAAGTAAATGTGGTGAAGATGATGAAAGATGTGCATGCTGTAATTGGTGGCGAGGGCAATGGAGGTATTATATATCCAGAACTACATTACGGCCGCGATGCATTAGTTGGCATTGCTCTTTTTCTTTCTCATTTGGCCAAGTCGAAAACCGTAGCCTCTATATTACGTAATTCATACCCTGGTTATTTTATTTCAAAAAACAAAATAGAGCTTACCCCCGATATTGATATTGACCACTTATTACTACAATTAAAAAACAAATACGTGAAGCAGCCCGTTAATACTGTTGATGGATTGAAAATAGAGTTCGATAAAGAATGGGTGCATTTACGTAAATCGAACACTGAGCCCATTATTCGTATTTATGCAGAAAGTTCAAATGAGAGCACAGCACAACATCTTGCCCAAAAAATAATTTCAGATATAAAAACCGTGATTAAGGGAAGGTAGGGATTGGGATTCGGGATTAGAGGAATCATTTAATCTTAAATCATTCAATCATTCAATCGTTCAATCATTCAATCATTGGTGCCGCCTGAAGACAGCCGTGCCTACCATTCTACCATTTCACTTGGTGGGCGATTTACTTAAGGGGTGCAAATATAATAATCACTAATACCGAAACTCAATATATAATAGTCCAAAAGAAAGGGACTAATCCCGAATGCTTTCGGGATGTAGTTCGGCATTACCATTCTACAAACCTAAAATA
>JAWXAU010000120.1 GCA_034439655.1 Bacteroidota bacterium
ATCCCCCCGCATCCCGATAATTATCGGGATTAAGCGGGGCTTTCGGGATGTAGTTCGGTATTACCATTCTACAAACCAAATCCGCCACAGGCGGAGAACCATTATAGTTTAAGAATTGGTATTAAATCTGTGCCGGCTTCAAGTAAGTTTGTTGCAGAACTATGCTTGGGCATGTGCAGGTTAAAAGAGTGGTCGGTCGTAGGACATGGCCACGGGCAAATCTAAAGTATAGTCGGTCATATTACAATACCACAGGCAAGCCAAAGTATTCACCAATTCATCTTTTTACGATGACCTAAATGCGATGGGATGTGTATGTTTTTTATGTGGGCCTAAAAACAATCTTGCATATATGCGTAGTACTGAAATTTCTATCAACAGAAAACTAATTGTGGTAAAAATTACCAATAAATACTCATGTTTGTGAATGTGGTTAAACATTAAATCAATACCTATAAAAGAGGGCGAAAAAGGCAAACCAGCAAAACCTAAGCAGGCCAATAGAAATATAAATCCAGTTTTTGGATATTCGAATACATGACCGTGAAAACTATTGAGGTCAAGATTCTTTTCTAACTTTTTTATTTTTTGCAAACATATAAAACCCGCAATAGCTGATATCAATAGGCCACTCACATATATCAATATTTCGGTATATTCATATTTATCATTGAGCAATGCTATGGAAAGTATATTGAAGAATTGACTTGCAATAATTAAGAACCAGGCCATTTTTGCATCCTTTTTTTCGGTGAACGATACCAATATTAACAGCATCCCGATTAATGCAAAAACCAAATGCAAAATATCATCCAGTTGCTTGGGTATTTTATCTTCAAATATAAAACACAATAGCCCCACTATATATATTAAAACCAATAATGAAATAGCAGCTTTGCTTTTTATGCAACTTAATTTTCGACCCATCCATTTGAATGGCGACCATAAAAACCGGAATAAAAAGGCATCCATATTCCATTCTTTTATACTCAGTAAATATATACTGTTACTAAATTTGTTGCTGAACGATTTTTTAGTGCCGTACTGCTTCGGCGTATAACTAAAAAATTGGTCGTGTATCAAATAATTCAACACCGATGGCGACACCAGTAACTGGTATGTACGCAAAAATGCGTTTCCTGTAAAATGTAGCAAGGCCAATATATGCCAACCCATAGCCACTTCTATAAACATAATGCCTATTTGAGCAATGGCTGCATAAGCAATTTGTGTTTTTACCGTACTCTGCACTTTGGCAATAAGAGAAGCAATAATGGCAGTACTTATTCCAATAAATATAATAAACATTTTAATTATAAATATACTTTGCCAATAAGGGTAAGTTCTTAAAAGTAAAAAAACACCTAAGTGTACCGAGAGCGAACCATAAAAGACCGCACTCGATGTGGTAGGACCTTCCATTGCCCTAGGTAACCATGACGAAAATGGAATTTGTGCCGATTTGATGCAGGCAGCCATCACGATCATTAATAAAATAAAGATTACAAAATAATTGTACTCCTCAATATGCAAGTTTACCAACTGCAAATCATTCAATTTTATAAAGGTAATATTCTCGTGCCATAAGTGATGACTCATCCATAATGCAAGGATAAGAAATATATCACCGAGCCTATATAATGATATAGTTTTTAAGCCATTTTTTACGGGCAAATATCTGTCTCTGTAAAATGCAATTAATAAAAATGAAGTAATTCCTATAAATTCCCATCCAATAAATAATGTTTCAAAATTGCCAGAAAAAACTATCAAGTGGTACCCAAAGTAAAAAAGTAAAATGGTGTTAAAAAACCGCTTAAAACCGCTATCTCGGTGCAGGTAAAATCTGCTAAACACAATAACCAAAGAAGATATAAGTGCACCTACTACTGCAAAAACCGCGGTAATATTATCAAAATAGAAATCAATAAATATTTCTATATTGCCTTCTTTGTATAATGTAATATGTTTTAAGTCTATGATACCGATATCATTTAGCAGCCAATAGCAGACATAAGAAAGCAATGCAATTAAATGCATACATACCGTGCCAATGGCAACAGCAAAAATAATGGTTTCTTTTTTTCTAGGTATAAACAGGCTTACTATAAAGCCAAGGAGGGGTATAAATATAAAAATTTGAAGTAAATTCTGCATATAAATCAATTATATAAATAAACCGGTAAATTTTCTTGCGTAGCATCTATGATATGATTAGTTTCCATTTTTTTAGAATCTTCTAAAAGTGCGTGTACATCTTTAAAAAAGTGAATTTCGGTTGCCAGTGTTTTGTACGGAACAAATGCACCTTGCTTAAAATAAAATATTTCGTGGGTCTCAGGATTTATTGCAGCTAAGTGCACCCATTCGTTGATAAACCATTCATACATTTCGGGGGTTGATTGTACTGTTTTTAATACCACCTCTGGAAAATGTTCTACTATTATTAACAGGCGTACGGGGTCGTGCACTTCTATCATTTGCCACGGCAATCCTGGGCGTAAGTCGCCATCGCTACTATTTGCCACACCAAATAAACCCATTACATTGTGCGGTAATTTTGTGCCTGCTCCAAGCTTATAATTATCGACCCGAGAAAAATAATATTCTAAATTAATTCCACCACAAACTGGCCCCAGCGGTTTCATTATACCAGTCAAAAAAATTCCGTTTGGATCTGTATTATAATCATAAGAATTTAAGAATGCCCTGCGGTCTAAAAACAATCCTTTGGTTAAATCTCTTTTACCTACTATGCAAAGTGTGTTGGTGCCATGTCCCAGTTCAGGTCGTGGCTCGAATAAAGATACTGAACGCTCTTTGATGGCCTGTCTTATTTTTCGTATATCATTTTTTGTATTGATGGAGGCAAAACGCCTTGATCGTTCTTTTGCATTTAGGTCTAACGCATTTTCAAATACAACAGCATTTTGTTGATGGTATTGTGTATTTGTGGAACTTAAAATATCCAAATCGTAAAATTCAATTTCATCTGCTGCCGTATCGTGCAATCCACCCACAAACTGAGTTTTATTGCTTATATCAATTCCCTTTTCCAATAATAAAGCTCTAACTTTAATATTATTTGCCATCGATGAAAACACCCGGGCATTTACCGAGCCGGGTCGCCCGCTGCATGCCCCGCAATCGTGTGCCCCATGATGCGGATTGTTGGCACTGCTGCTACCGTGTGCTATTACATATACTATGGGTGCAAAATTTTTGGTAAGTCCAATTCCATTTAGTAAACTTGCTACTCTTGTGGCCATTTCGTCGATTGTAAATCCAATTTGCAAATCATTTTCACGGTCATTACTGTTTTTGTTTTCAACCGTTAGCATGCCTTTATTATTCATGTGCGAAAATGCATTTGAAATAGCGGGGCTCATTTTTGGTTTAAATATATTTTGAATCATACGAATACCAGCCCAAAAACCAAGTGTGAGTGTACTTATATATCCAGTAAATAATGAATGTGTTTTATTGGTATATATCAGGTCGTGCTTTCTTATTTCGGTTACCTCAAATTCTTTAATTAAATATTTAGGGGTAACTGGTGCGGGACAAAGCTTATCGTAAAATTTTGCGTTTTGTGCCTGAAAGTAAAATTCTACGCTAAAAAATCCAGGAGTTCCAAAGGTTTCGCAGTTTTTATCTGAATTTTCAACATGCCTTCTTATACTGCATTCTCTCTCATCAATACAAAACATTGCCTGAAAACTTTTGGAATCACTTTTCACATCAGCCGAGTTTAATTGTTGTGATATACTTAATTGTTTTATTCCTGCCAATACTTCATCATAATAACTCCACTCAAATGCATCTTGCCATATAATAAATACGTCGCTTAATTCTGTGTGAGGAGTAGCAGCAAATAAATCGAGTGGTGCTTGCTCTATATTCGTACCTAGTGGTTCCCAATTCCTTCCCAATTCATTATCCAAATTGTCAATTTCGAGCAGCAGCTCAAACACAATTAAATCATTTAACGAAATGTTCTTTGGAGATAAAAGTGTTTCAGGCATAACCTCAACGGTAGCAACCATACCGCTCCACCCGCTGTGACTCATTTGTTGATCGAAGATATATTGCTCAAAATAATTTTCGTCTCCGACTACAAGTTTCAATAATTCAGTAATCGAGATATTTTCTTGCAGCAATAATTTTTTTGCCCTCGATGTTTTAAACAAACTAATGTAACTATTTTGCTCCAATTCTATGATGGCTTCTAAGAATCCTTTATTGCCAATTGGGAAATCCCAAATCGCAATACCTTGATCTAAATAACTACATAAAACTCTAAACAAAAGTGGCTGCACTAAATTGTTTAAATCAATTTTATATTTTATTTTCCAATGTGCCCGTAATAAGCCAATACGTTCTGAATTGTGCTCATCATATTTTTTAGAAAGTACCTTGTTTTTCCATTCGGCTATATTTTCACTCCCCTTCCTATCGACTATAATTTTTTCCAAAACCTCATTTCTAATTCTGCCAATATCATACAATTTTCTAAAATCGTTTAAAGGCATAGTAGCTTGGTATCCGAATATTTTTGATGCTTTAAAAATGGCATCATAAAATTTCATATCCTGAAAAGCATGCAGTGTATTGTGGTGTATAAAATCTTTAAGCGGAGTTTGTGTTGGCAAATAATGTTTCAGTTCATGTATGATATGTTCTTCGTTAAAATTTACAACTTTCATATATTATATATTTACTGTTGGTTTTAAATGTCAAACTGATAAATGGTATGCAGATCTTCCAGTTCCCTGCAGGTAACATCGAGGTCTTTTATAATACCATCGTGTATATCGTATACCCAACCGTGTACATGCAGTGGTTGATTGTTTCTCCACGCATTTTGTACTATGGTTGTTTTGCCAAGGTCAAGCACTTGTTCCATTACATTAACTTCTACAAATCTTCGAGCTCTTTGTACTTCATTTTCTATAGCATCTAACTCCGTATGGTACATTCTATATACATCTTTAATATGACGTAACCAGTTATCAATTAATCCATATTGTTTATTACCCATTGCTGCCAGTACCCCGCCACATGAATAATGCCCGCATACTATAATATGCTTTACTTTTAAAACTTCTACTGCATAAGATAAAACGCTGAGCATATTCATATCGGAATGCACCACCATATTGGCAATATTGCGGTGTACAAAGATCTCTCCCGGTTTTGTCCCTGTTATTTCGTTTGCGGGTACACGGCTGTCGCTGCAGCCTATCCATAAGTATTCAGGGGTTTGCCCTTTTGCTAAATTTTCAAAATATTGGGGGTCAATGCTTAGTTGTTTCAGCACCCATTCTTTATTATTCTTTAATAATCTGTTATATGATTTTTCCATTCTTTTATATGCTATTAATGACTCGGTACCGAATCGTAACTATTATGTATTTTATATTCTGCCTTGAAGTGCTCAAATTTACAATGTATCTTTTTTATCGGGGCTGTCACATCTCTAAATTCTTTGATGATTTCTAATACATCAAAGTCGATATAGTGTGAATTTGACGCAT
This sequence comes from Bacteroidota bacterium, assembly GCA_034439655.1. NCBI lineage: Bacteria > Pseudomonadati > Bacteroidota > Bacteroidota bacterium. Next base: position 5,538 of record JAWXAU010000120.1, read on the forward strand.
CAAAAATTATCGAAGTGTTCTCGGGTATTTGATCCAATGTTTTTTTAATACTTGCTTTATTGAAAAATGAAACTTGGTTAGGGAATTCTATCCTTACAGTGTCCCCCATATTCTCTTTTACGATTATAAATGGATTTTTGAAATTGCTTTTCAATAAATAAAAGATACTCGTTATCGAACCTATTATTATTCCAATTAATAAATCAGTAAAAACAATGGCAACAATGGTTACCACAAAGGGGATAAATTGATTTAATCCCTTTTTGTACATATCAATAAACAATGATGCTTTGGCCAACTTGTATCCGGTAACCAATAAAATGGTAGCCAATGATGCCAAAGGAATTAAATTTAAAATAGAGCTTATAAAAATAATGCTCACCAGTAAAAAAAGACCATGTAATATAGCGGCCATTTTGGTCTTTGCTCCCGCATTTATATTAACCGAACCTCTCACAATAACTGAGGTAATAGGAATACCCCCTATCATACCTGCAAATATATTTCCAACCCCTTGGGCAACAAGTTCTCTATTGGGCGATGCTTGTCGTTTGTTAGGGTCAATATTTTGCACTGCTTCCAAATTTAAAAGTGTTTCGAGAGAAGCTATGATGGCAATAGTAAATGCGGCTATCCATACTTCATAATTTGTGATAGCCGAAAATGAAGGCATCGTAATAACAGACGAGATATTGGTAATTTTTGGAATGCTCACCAAATGCTCTCTACCTATATACAAATCGGGGAAGTAATTTTGAAAAACGGTGTTTATAATTACACCTAGAATTACCACAAATAATGATGCAGGAAAAAACTTAACTCTCTTTAGTGGCGTCTTGTCCCAGAATATAAATATAATAAGCGAAATTCCAGAAACAATAACCGCCCCCCAGCTAAAGTAGGTAAATATATTCAACAGTTCTGATATAGTATTTTCACCATCTTTTTGGAAAAATGAAAAATCATCTTCTGGGTCTCTGTCGAAGCCTACAATATGTGGAATTTGTTTTAAGATAAGGATAATACCAATTGCTGCCAACAGACCTTTTATTACATTACTGGGAATATAATTGGCAATAAACCCTGCCTTGGCTATTCCACTAATTAACTGAATTACTCCAGCAATTACCACTGCCAGTAAAAAGGTATCGTAACTATTCAGTTCACTAATTGCTGAAAACACGACGGCTGCTAAACCTGCTGCCGGGCCACTCACACTTGTATGAGACCCACTTATAAACCCTACAACTATACCGCCTATAATACCTGAAATAAGCCCTGACAATAATGGGGCACCACTTGCCAGTGCAATACCTAAGCACAGTGGCAACGCTACAAGAAATACAACCATGGATGCTGGTAAGTCGTATTTTAAATATTTAAATGTTAATCCGTTTGTTTTTTTTTCAATGGTGTTCATAAAATGAAAATAATATATTTTAAAATAACTTAAATCTATGATAGATTTAAAAGTATAAAAAAATCGCTAAAGCGAAATTATACTAAAAGGGGATAGGCCAATCTCAACGCTATGGTGAAGTATAGGGCATAAAAGGTTGCTTATAATACCTCGGGAGGCGAATATACCTCTATTCCATAGTCGGATGTCGGAAAGCTATGATATTGCCTTGAACCTAAATTTACAAATCCCAATAGATGAGGTATGATGTTGTGAGGATATTTAGTATTTACATAAAAATCATCAGTAAAATTAAAATCTTCATCTGCAGTACCTTCAGATTTGGAATTGTCTTCTTCACATTCAAAATTGTCAACCCAAATTATAGAATCAGAGACTATTGTTTTTGAATAATACCCAATTGTTTCATAGCTATATGCTAAGGAAGCAATAATAAATAATATATAGGTAAATAAGTTCTTCAAAAACAGGATTTCTAAATGAGGGCAAAAATACAATACTAAATCTATAGTTTTGGTAATTTTTTCATCATAAATTTATAAGGGTATGAAGCAAGCGATCAATCACTTGGGCCATTCTTCTTAAATCTAATGCCTCTAAAATATCAGTTTTCTCATGATAGCTTTTGTTGCGATAAAATGCGGTATCGGTAATCATCAATGCACTGTACCCATACTTCCAATAGTTCAAATGGTCAGAAAAATCGATGCCAGGCATCGCGGCAGGGCCAGTAAATTTCTTGGTTTTGATGGTATGTGTCGATTTATATGATCGACAGAACTTGCGTGCAAACTTTCCAGCACCAATTTTATTGACCAATTATATAATTACCTTTATTGCCATATACGAGTGAGATGCAGCCGATAGGGTAGGATTGAGATTTTTTTTCATCCTTAAAATAACCGATCATCTCCAGCGAAATCATTCCATATACTTTTGCCTTTACATCACTCAGCGATTTTGCGTGTACACAACTTCCCATATATTCCGTTCTGAAATAAGGAGGCTCCTCCAATGAATATGCAACCAAATCGATTCTGTAATTTGTCTTTTTCTCTTTCAGTAATCGTGCTAATTCAAGTAAGCCAGTTACGCCGCTAGCATTGTCATCGGCTCCTTGCTGATTTCCGCATACATTATAATGGGCACCCACCACTATTCGTTTGGTATGCTCAGTTCCAAAAGAACAGATTATATTTTTATATATATTACCATCCACCACGAATTCTTGAACAATAATACTATCAGAATATAATTTAAAAATGGACTTTATAAAATCCGCTGTTTTGTTAAGTTGCGAAATATTATCATAACTTCTAGCGGTGTCGGTTTTAGTTAATATAGTTAAATGTGATTTGATAATAGTAGTATCTGATTGAGAGGAGGCCTCATAAATATTCAAGATAAAAAACAAGAGTATAAGCTTAAAAAACGACATCATATTGTAATAGGCCATTGTAACTAATTAAGCAATTCTACCATGCATCTCATATCTGTTTCGCTCAAATACCATTCAAGACAATAACCCTCGGGGTTTATGCAGGGATAAGCAATAAGTTCTTGAAATGCTTTGCCAATGTTCTGCATGTTTTTCATATAATCGGTTATCGTAATACTTATATAACTTCCACTTTTTATGGTAAATTTTCCCATATTTTTTTTTAATAATATTTGCAATAATACATAAACAAGCACAGTTTGCAAAAAATAATAATGCCAATGCCTATAAAAAGAAAACCACCCCAATTGGGGTGGCTTCTTAGTTTACAGGGAACTCACTTACTTGTTGCTTAATATAGGTTTTGTGAATTATATCATGATGATGAGCCTTAAGCTATTGTCGCATTTAATTTTTAATAAATTCAGTGGTATTACAAACCCCAGAGTCATTTAATATATGCATAAAATATACACCAGGAGGATAGGTGCCCATATCAATGGTGAGCAAGTTATTTCCTTTAGTTAGGCTCACGTATTTTGTACATACCACCTTGCCCGTGATGTCGTTCACTATAATTGAAATATCACTATTGTAATTTAAGGTAACAGACAAGGCGGCCACATCAATAACAGGGTTAGGGTATAATATTACACTATTAATTGTTTGCTCCTCCGATTGCATTATTTTTATTATTTTTGAATATTCTTCATTGCCATTGTAGTCCACTTGCTTAATACGATAATAATATATAGCTTCCACAGCCTGCTTGTGGATAAAGGAATAATCGCGTGTGATGTTAGAATTACCTGACCCTTCAACTCTACCAATTGAATTAAAATTTTTGCCATCGGTCGATGATTCAATGGCAAAATATTCATTGTTTATTTCTCCAGCAGTTGTCCAATGTATTTGGTTATCATCTTTAATATGTTCCCCAAAAACTTTTACCCAGGTTACGGGCAATGCATCCACATTGGCAATGCCAAATGGCGAGAAGCTTGTAAACCCTGACCGTGACACTGAATAAGGATTTGATCCCGATGCAGCAATCGATGTATAACCATAGTCCCACATCCCAGCAGTAAAGTGTGCTAAACGACAATTTAGGTTAGAGAATCCTGTCAGTTCCATTGAACTCGGCCATTGCAAGGTAACTGTTGCATTGGAGCCTCCAGTTGTTTCTTCGCTAATAAACCAAGTGGCATTAACTACATGTGAGTTTATTAAATCGCCAGTGGTAGCACCAACCCTTATTTCGTTAACTAACCTCACACTAAAATTATCGGTTGTGGAGCCTGCCGTTAGTGTTACCATGGCAGGTAAATACGTGCTTGATGTTCCCACTGCAAATGTTTTATTGTCATTTTTTACCACCTGTTGCACCAAGCTGCCTGAGCTAGTTGCAATAATATAATTCGAAGACGAGGCACCGCTTATAGTTGCATTATTCCCTAAGGTTAAATTGTATGCTCCCAAAGATATTTTGCCCGTTGAAAGTGTCAAAGTTCCATTCACTGATGTATTACTTCCCAAATTAATATTGTTGGAATTATTTATAGTTACATTATTGAAAACCCCAGTGCTGCTTATAGTTTGTGCTGCATTTCCGTTAAAAGTAATCGTGGTGCCGGTATTGGTAAATGTACCACTTGTCATACTCCAGTTCCCACCAATACTATGGGTATAACTTCCACCTACAAATGTACCATTGCTTAATGTGAAATCTTTTGCTACAGTAAGATTCGATCTAGCAGTTTTGGTGCCCGATGTGGAAATATAAAGATATCCATAACTTGTATTATATATTGATTGTGTTGTGCCAGTATATTCAACTGTGCTATTCGAATTTATGCTTATTGTATTATAATTAGTAGGTATAGAATTGATTCCACCAATTTTAATTGTTGCACCAGTTGCTATACTAAATGTGCCACCTGTAGAAGAAGTTCCTCTAGTTGCTGTATAGGACGACAAGTCAAATGTGCCGCTATTTATATAGATGTTTCCGTAGGATGCTGATGAGGAAACAAGAGAGGGAAGATTCCCACTCAAAGATTTTGTGCCAGTTCCACTTATAGTTAAAGTTGAATAGGTAATACTATTGCTTACTGTTTGGTTTGTAGTAGTTGATGCGTAGTCTATAATACTTCCAGCACTAATAGTAGCTGTGCCAGAAAGTGAATAATTGCCAGCAAAAGTAGAAACATTTACTATTAAAGTTCCTCCACTATATACGGTGTAAGCACCAGTTCCCGAAACAGCATAGGATGAGGGATCGAGAGTTCCATAGATATATAAATTGCTACTGGTGCCAGTTACACTTATATTAGAATTAAGTGTTACAGCAGTGCCAGAGTTTATAGTTAATTTTCGAAATGCTGTGGTCGAACTTCCTTCGATGGTTTGCGAAGTCCCTGCAAAAACAACTGCTGCATCTCCGCTTGTGCTGGTATAAGTACCTGAGTTGCTCCAGTTGCCACTTAAAGTAAATGTATTTCCACTGTGCGAAATATTTCCATTCGAATTAATGGTAACACCTTCTGGAATAGTAAAATCTTGAGCAAGCGATAAAGTAGCACTTACTGCTCCTCCAATAGTTAATGATTTACAAGCGGATGAACCATTTGTGGTAGGTTGGTTACGCCCGGTAAAATTGTCATCACCGATAATTGCATCAACTGTTGAGGAGGGAACTCCATTGGTCCAGTTATTTTTGTTGCTCCATGTTGAATTTGAGGTTCCTTTCCAACTTGTTTGCGAAAACGCGTCTGAAATATTAATCACGAAAATTAATAACAGCAAATAATACGATTTTTTCATTTTAATTATTGTTTTTTGTTTTAATTATGATAGAAGTTTTTCCTTCCATATTTATACTGCAAAGAAACCGTATTGTGCTATGTGCGGGGAATGACTTAGGTCAGTATATCATAATGATTTGCATCATGAAGTAGAAAATAATTACGAATTATGAATTGCGAATTGCGATTGAGCGATTGTGGTTCATTATCAATAAATATTTGGAGAATCGTTTCACGCTGTGACGTAATTCGTAATTTGTAATTCGACATTCATCTTACCTTTGTCCACTTAATGGGTAGTTATTGGATATACATTTATTTTGTAGTAGTATCGTTTATTACTTACGGTATACTTTGGCGATGGCAGGGTAGGGGCAGCACCCGTGTGTTCGCTGTTGTTACTATATGTCTTTTCATATACTTAGGAGCATTGGTGGGATTGGCTAATGTGTGGTATGGAAATGAATCAACCTCCAGTCCTCATTGGTTTAACGATATGGGTGAATGGCGTTTTATGGATAAGTTGGGGCATGTGTTCACAGCTTTTACCATTGTACGTTTCATGTCTAAAGTATTGAAGTGGGCAAAATGTAAACCCAATGTATCAATATGGCTTGGAGCATTTTTGGGATTTGCCTTTATGTGCTCAATTGAATTGCTCGATTCTCTATCGCCCAAGTATGGAGCATCAGTTGCCGATATCATTGCAAATGCTTTAGGTACACTTGTTTTAGTAGTGCAAGTAAAACTATTTGGTAAGGTAAAGCTAATGCCCAAATTCGGGTTTCAGTTTTCGCAATATGCTGTCCTAAGACCATCCATGTTAGGAGGTACCTGGGCCGAGCAAGCTCTTAAAGATTATAATGGCCAAACTTATTGGTATAGTATGGGGCTGAGAGATATTACTAAAATAAAATTTATTCCTTCATGGTTGCAAATTAGTGTAGGCATTGGTGCCGATGGCCTTTTGGGTGGTTTTGAAAACCAATGGGAACAAAACGGACAAAGTTTGCAGATGCTTGATGTAGGCAGGTTTTCAGAAATTTATTTTTCCTTGGATATTGATTGGGAATTACTGTTTGTCAATTACAAATGGATTAGGAGATTTATGTTTTTGGCAAATAATTTTAAAACACCTTTACCCACGCTAAAGTTTAGTACCAATGGAAGTATTAGCTTTTATTGGTTCTATTTTTAAAAATATTTTCAACTTGCTTGCAACCTTTTTTACTTTTGTATGTATCATTGCAACAGCAAACGAAAGTGATAACTAATAAAAAAATAAATTTATGATAAAGAAGGCAACGTTTCTATTTGGCATGGTATTAATCTTCACCACTATTTCCAAAGCTCAAATTTTTAAGCTTGATGGCTTGTATATTGCCGGAGGTTATGGATTTGGAGCTGCAACTATTGAAGATAATTTGAATATAAGTATTGGTAGCTCTGTAAAATATAATTCATATCAGAATTACAGTATTGGCCCAATTGCATTGCAGGGTGAGTATGGCATAAGTAGCAGATTGGGTATAGCCTTTCATGTGGCCAATATGCACTCATTTGAAAAAGGTAGTTATAGTGAGCAAATATGGAACCCGAATACCCGCACCTTCGAAAACCATTTTGTTACTTTTAATAATGCAAAACATGTTACAGGTATGAGTGTGAGAATAAACAATCACTTCTCCAAATCAGAAAAATTGGATGTATATTGGGGAGTCGGTTTGGGGCAAAACAAAACGCGTTACAAAATAACCACGACGGGTGCTCATGCTAGTGTAAATCCGTATAGTGATTCCCCCATATTTGCAGAGCTTTATTTAGGTGGCCGTGCTTATTTCAATGAACACTGGGGTGCTTATGCCGAAGTTGGTTTTATGAAAACATTCGTGATTGCAGGTTTCGTTTGGAGGAATCATAAATAAATGGCAAGAATTCAACTGCATTTTCAGGGCGATGAAGTTTATAACACCCAATTACAAATTAGGGTCTCAGAACTTAATTATGGCAACCATTTGGGTAATGATTCGCTGCTGGGTTTGATGCAGGAAGCAAGGGTACAGTATTTTAATTCTCTGGGTCAAACTGAAAAAGATTTCTATGGGGTTGGCATTATTATGAGCGATGTGGCAGTTGTATATAAGTCAGAAGGGTTTGGAGGAAACGAAATCCAATTTGATATCGCTCTTTCAGACTTTTCTCCCAAGGGTTTTGATATGTATTATAATATATACAATAACACCACACAAAAACAATTAGCTATTGCCAAAACAGGAATTGTATGTTTTGATTACAGTATTCGGAAAGCTGTGAATTTGCCCGAAATTTTTCTAAGTCAGTTAGGTTTGTCGCACCGATACTAAAGTAAATGTCCAAAATCCCTTATAGCAAATGAATTTATCTGAACAAAAAAAATACCTAGATGCTAATTCAAAATTGGATGCAAAGCTAGTAGCTATAGCTGGCGAAAATTTGGGCTGGGAGATGCAACAATATGAAAATGCCTGTGTACGTTTCTATATAAAACCATCCTTATTGGGCGATGGTGAAACACTTACATTGAAGTATGATAATGGCAAATGGGAAATTATGAGCCGAACGGAGATGAAACTGTTTCCTTCATTTACCAAAAATTGGCTCAATGTGAAAAAGATGTATGAAGAAATTACCATGTTGCTTGAATATGATAATTTGGATAATCATACCATCGGAGTGCCTCAAGAAAAATTTAATATTCCGGACAAACATTGGTACGAAAAAGTGCCTTGGTTAAGTTTGATTATTGTATTAATACATGGCTTTATATTTTGGGCGTTCAGCGAAGACGTGAGAGATGACGCATGGCAGGCAGAAAGATCGATTTTAAAAGATGCAGGTGCATTCGACCGCTCCCTATTCTATGATGGCAATTGGTCGCATATTCTCAAATCTTTCTTTTTCGATTTCCGACCCGGTATATTATATGTGTCCACCATTGCAGTTTTGGCATTGGGATATACTATTGAAACTACAATGCCAAGGTGGTTTGTATTGCTCATTTTAATTGTGGCTTCCACTGCAGGATTGTTTTGGGCTTTCGACCGTACCCTCGAAAATATTTATGATACTTCGCAAACGGTATTCGCCGCTCTACTGGGGATATATATAAGTGGGCTACTAACTAGGGCTATTTATTTCCCGCTGCAGCGTGCGGTAGCGTTGGCCTTGTTTGCTTACTTTGGTTATTGGAGCATGAAAGCAGATTTTTTTCCGGTGGTCGATAAGCATGTGTTCATGGGGGCATGGCTTTTTGGTATAATGGGCGGATTGTGCTGGTATATTCCTTTTGATATTATTAAAATTAGAAAAGTATTGGCACCGATGTCAATCTTTGTAATATATGTAATAATGGTTTTTTGGGTTTACAAAACTGTTAACCATGACTATTTATGTATAGAAAGCTTTAATAAAATGGATGAAAATATAGACCCCTATTCTCCAAGAAGTTATTATTATATGGATTTGGAACGTGTCCAAAGGCAAAGATCAAGCACAGAAAAAGCCCTGATAAGATTAGATGAACTTATGGCCTATAAAACTACCAGGTCCATGTGGGAGGTTAATTTAGCATTGCAAAAATTTTTAAAGAAACTGGTCGAAGAATACGATTATATGCTCAAACAAACTCCCATCACGAGTCAATATAAAATGACGATAGACGAGGAAGGCTCAAAAGCAGATAGGAAAAAGGAAAATTCCCAAAAGTTGTTTAATTTGTATTACGAAACTGTAAATACTTATTGGGAGAAGGAGCATATAAGAATTCCAATAATTACGGACTAATTTATAGCTATAGTTGACATTGCATTAATTTACGTTCCAAAAAGAAGTATATTTGCCGCATTAACACCACCTCTTGCCCATGAAATTATTTTCTAAAACAATACTCATTATATTATTAGTACTAGGTAATAAAATATATGGAGCTGACACAGCATCTTACAAAGTTTTTTTGGTTCAAGGAAGTCTGACTTATGAAATTACACCCGATAAGAAGCATGTAATAAATTTGAACGCAGAACCGTTTGAGTTCCGATTCGAAATGGCAAATATGACTGAAATTAGTTTAAGTGCCAATCATGATTCAGGAGTTTATAAAACCCCATTCAGCAAACAACTTAAAGAATGTCCTAGAGTTGGCCCTGCTGCAGGTTCAGAAACAAACTTGAATGAGGCAAAAGATATTATAATATACAAATCGGGAGATGGGTACTTGAAATGGTTTTACAAATCGGATAGCAACCATCGTTTCGACTCGGGAGTGATAAAAAGCGGAAATACGATTTATGCAAAAAGAACGATAAGAAATTATTGGTACTTGCCCCACTATAAAGAAAAATCGGTTGCTGAAAACAAGAAAAAGCTATATGTTACTTTTTTTAATGTTTTTAAAGAACCTTGTGAAGCATTCAAAGAAGGGGAGTTGGTGCCCGATCGACGTTATGTGACCTTGGTGTTTCAGAATTTAAAGTAATTTTATTTTTCGGGATGTACTGCTACTTTTAAGTTTCATTGCGTTTCATCACTTTTTTGTCTTAGCCCAAGGAGCAAATTTCTTGGTTCAAAAAAAATATTGGTAATCAGAATATTTCATTTAAATTTGCACCCCCTAAGAAAGGAGTAACCCAAATTAATGACAGAAAAAAACACCCCAAACACTGGATCAGCAGATTTTGATTGGTCTATGGACAAAGCCGGTTTCGGCAACTACACAGAGGATGAGCGTAAAAATTATGAATCGCTCTACGAAAAAACATTAACCGTAATTACTGAACGCGAACTTGTGCAAGGCATCGTTGTGGCTATTGGCGACAAAGATGTAGTGCTCAATATCGGTTTCAAATCAGACGGACTTATCTCATTGAATGAATTTCGCGATATGCCCGATTTGAAAGTAGGCGACAGCGTTGAAGTTCTTATCGAAAGCACCGAAGATTCTAGCGGACAATTGTTACTTTCACGCCGTAAAGCCATTGGCGAACGTGCTTGGGAGAATATTATCAAAGCCCACGAAAATGATGAAATCGTTGAAGGATTTGTTAAGTCAAGAACCAAAGGTGGTCTTGTTGTAGATGTGATGGGGCTTGATGCATTCTTGCCAGGTTCACAAATTGATGTTAAACCAATCCGCGACTACGATGTATATGTTAACCAAACTATGCAATTCAAAGTGGTGAAGCTTAACATGCAATTCAAAAATGTAGTTATCTCTCACAAAATATTAATAGAAGACGATATCCAAGCTCAGAAGAGCGATATATTGAGCAAACTAGAAAAAGGACAAGTATTGGAGGGTGTTGTAAAAGGCATGACTTCTTTCGGAGCGTTTATTGACCTTGGTGGTTTAGATGGTTTGTTACACATCACCGATATCTCATGGGGGCGTATTAACCACCCAGAAGAACTATTACAGATCGACCAAAAATTGAATGTAGTTATACTTGACCACGATACCGAAAAGAATCGTATTTCTTTAGGATTGAAACAACTTACTCCGCATCCATGGGATACCATGACCGAAGGACTTGCCGAAGGAAACAAAGTGAAAGGTAAAGTAGTTACTGTTGCCGATTATGGAGCATTCGTGGAACTAGCCCCAGGTATTGAAGGTTTAATACATGTATCAGAACTTTCATGGAGTTCGCATCTTCGCAATCCACAAGACTTCTTGAAAGTAGGCGATGAAATAGAAGCTGTTATATTAAATCTCGACAAAGAAGAACGCAAGATGAGCCTTGGTGTAAAACAACTTACACCGGATCCTTGGGGAACAATTGCTGAGAAATATCCTGTAGGTTCACGTCATAAAGGTATCGTTCGCAACCTTACCAATTATGGTTTGTTTGTAGAAATGGAACCCGGCGTTGATGGACTTGTTCACGTTTCCGATTTGTCATGGACCAAGAAAATTAAACACCCAGGTGAGTTTGTGAAGAAAGACCAGGAAATGGATGTAATCGTGTTGGAAGTTGATTCTGAAAACCGCCGTCTAAGCCTAGGACACAAGCAATTGGAAGATAATCCATGGGAAACTTTCGAATCAATATTCCCTGTAGGTAGCGACCACGAAGCTACAGTTTTGAAAATACAAGACAAAGCTGCAACCCTTGCCCTGCCCTATGGCGTAGAAGGTTATGCTACTTTAAAACAAATGCAGAAAGAAGACAAGAGCACTGCCAAAGAAGATGAAACAATTATTGTAAGAGTAATTGAATTCAACAAAGAAGGCAAACGTATTGTTGTTTCTCACACTGCTACTTGGAAAGAAGAAGAAAGCAAAAAGAAAGAAGAAGTAGATACCAAAAAACGTCGCAACGATGATGCAGCAACAAAAGCTGTTAAAACCATCAATGCTAAAATAGAACGTTCTACATTAGGAGAAATGGATGCTTTGGTAAATCTTAAAGCTGAAATGAACGAAAACGATAAGTCTGAATAAGACCCTAGTTTTTTCTCAAATATTATTACAATGACCCTGTTCCGATCAATCGGAATGGGGTTTTTTGTTTTGGAATCCGGAAGCTATAAGTAGGAAGTCAGAAGTCCGAAGTTGGAAAGTCCGAAGTTTTTGTTATACCGACACTCAATATTTAATAGTCCAAAAGAAAGGGACTAATCCCCCCGCATCCCGATAATTATCGGGATTAGGCGGGGCTTTCGGGATGTAGTTGGGCATTACCATTCTACAAACCAAAAATAGTCCAAAGACTATTTTTGGTTAAGAATTGGTATAACATTCTAAAAACTAAATCCGCCACCGGCGGAGAACTATTTTAGTTTAAAAATTGGTATTACTTCCAACTTTGGGCTTCTATCTTCCAACTATATTTGCACTCCCATGTTCTACCTTATCATAAGCATTATATTCTCCGCTGGAATGGTCTTGTCATTCAAGTCTTTTGAGGTATTTAAAATAGAGAATTTGCATGCACTTTTGGTCAATTATATCACATGTGCTATTTTATGCAATGTTTTTTCGGCAAATGGACCTGTAGTGCTCACAGCTTTTTGGCAGCACGATTGGTTTCCTTTAACCGTATTTTTGGGCATTTTATTTATCAGTATATTTTATGCGTCAGCTATTACCGCACAAAAGGTTGCAGTATCAGTGAGTATCGTATCTTCAAAAATGAGTGTAGTAATCCCAGTACTTTTTGCATATTATTATATGGATGGCAAACTAAACTATATAACAATTATAGGAATTATAGGGTCATTACTCGCTGTATATTTTACGGTTAAACGTGAGGAAAAAAGCAGGCTCTCAGGATTGGGTAATATATTGTTCCCCTTAGCTGTGTTTTTAGGTAGCGGTATTGTTGATTCTAGTTTGAACTATTTACAACATACCTATATGAACTCATCGGATGTGAACGACCAATTGGGCCTAATTTTTGGCATTGCAGGTGTTTCAGGATTGGTAGTATATATGATACAAATTGCAACTAAAAAACAAAAGCCCTTCCAAATAAAATCAGTAGCAGGAGGCATGGTTTTGGGTAGTTTTAATTATATAAGTACAATCTGTTTGATGAAGGCATTGAATGAAAAAGTCATTGAGAAAACAGTCTTATTCCCTGTCGCAAATGTTGCAATAGTAGCACTTACCACAGTTTTGTCTATTATATTTTTCAAAGAGAAACTGAGCAAGCAAAACTGGTTGGGTATTGTATTATGTTTGATGTTTATATTATTGATTTCGCAATCGGATGTTATTTACGGATACTTATAAAACTATTGTAGGGCCAACGCAGGCAAGTTTTCGCGACCGTGGTAGTAAATTTATGGGCTATGCATTTCCTGTAAAAAGTGAGGAGGAAGTTAAATTGCATATTTCACAATTGAAAAAAGAATTTCATGATGCCACACACCACTGTTATGCTTATATAATAGGTCCCAATGCCGAAGCACAAAGGGCTAACGATGATGGAGAGCCAGCCAATACTGCGGGAAAACCTATACAGCGAGCTATACATGCAAGAGGTCTTACCAATGTTTTGGTGGTAGTGGTTCGTTATTTTGGTGGCAAACTTTTGGGTGTGCCTGGTTTAATAAATGCTTATGGAAATACCGCCACCGAAACCTTGAACGAGGCTGTTGTTATTGAGAAAATAGTAGAAGAAGTGCATCAGGTTACATTTAATTATGAGGTCGAAAATGCAGTGTTCAAGATGCTAAAAAACCATGATGCCATAATTTTGCAAATAGATAAATTGCAGCAATGTTCCATTATATTTGCAATTAGGATGTCAAATGCCTTAAAGCTGGGCAACGCTTTAAAAGAATTGTTGTCTGCAGAGCTAAAGTATTTATATGTGCAATAAAAAATATACAGTTTCACACTTTGTAAAAGCAATTTTATATTGCATAGGTATATGGTTTTTTAATCAGCAAGCACAAGCCCAGAATTCCAATAAAATACAATCCTTTTATCAGCAAAGGCAAGCTATTGTTGAGTTTGACAAGGGAAGCATTATAAATAATGAAGATATCATTTATTATACTGAGGAGTATATTAATAAGTTGTTTCCTCAATATGAAATAAAATTTAAATCTATCAAAAGGTCACCATTCTCTTCCCATCTTTTATTCCAACAACGCTATGAAACGCTGCCTGTTTATCAAGGTTCAGTAATGGTGAATATTGCTAATGATGGCAGGGTATTGAGCATCATAAATAACCTAATTGATTTTAATTACACCAAACCAGCGTATTCAAATAATATATATAATTGTATATATTATGATGGAGAAAAACCGCTTTCAGTTTTGCTTGACAGTATTACCAATAATGTAGGACTGCTGGAAAGAGTATTTTATAATAACGAAATCATATATACAAATATACTCACAAGTTATCTCAATCCTATTGATACCACAGTAAAAGCTAAGGTTTTTAATCCCGACCCTATCACCACGGCCAATGTTGTGTATGGTGGGAGTTATAGCGATTTTAACGATTCAAATGTGTCAATTTTGAATAATGAAATGCAATTTCAAAATTTAAGATTAAAGTATGATAGTGGTTATTTTATTTTTGAAAATAATCGTGTAAAAATTAAAAAAATTAATCCAGTTGTATATTATGATACTGCAGTTAAAGGTAGTATTCCCATATATGGCAGAGGCGATAAAAATTTTGAAGGGCTCAATTGTATATATCATATTACAGAAGCAAATGAATATATAAATAATTTAAGTTTTAAACTCGGAAATTATCAGATTTGGGTTGACCCTCATGGCCGCAGTGACGATAATTCGGCTTTCACAAATGATGGGCAAAATCGATATATCAAATTTGGCGATGGTGGAATAGACGATGCTGAAGATGCGGATCCAATCATCCATGAATATCACCATGGTATTTATGATGAAGCCTCGCAAAGCCAGAATATAGGGCTTTACCGCAAATCGATGGAGGAAGGAAGTTGCGATTATGCAGCAGCTTCTTATTCTAAATATATTACTTCTTATCAGTGGCAAAAAGTATATAATTGGGATGGGAATAATAATTTTGATAACCCACAATGGTTGGGTCGTACGGTACAATCCACGAGAAAATATCCTACAGATTTGAGTGGCGGAAACATCTATAATAATGGAGAAATATGGTCTACTTTTTTAATGAATTTAGAAGCTAGTGTAGGTCGAGATTACTTGCATAAACTATTATATCAATCGTTTTACTCCGCAGCATTATATATTGATTTCCCTACCATGGCCAAACTGCTATTGCAGAGTGATACACTAATTAATGGAGCTGCAAATTGTTGGAAGATTTGTATGGAGCTCACCAAAAGTAATATACTGATTTGTGGAACCCCAGTGCAGCAAGCAGAAAAGCAAAATATTGATATGGTGCATACAGATAAATTCGTTTCAGTAAAAAATACTAGCGATAAAATATTAAACCTAACGGTATTGAGTATGGATGGCAAGCTCATGCTGCAACAACTAATACCTGTAAATGTCACAGAAACACTCGATAAATCAGCTCTGCCACAAGGTATATATATAGTCAATATTTGCAACGAGAAAATAAATTATACAAAAAAGATTGCCGTCTATTAAATTTTTTGACATAGGTTTACAAAAAAAATAGCTGCATTTGCAAATGTTTTCTTAAATTTGTAAAGTATTATGATACCATTTTCGCCACCCCGCATCGACCAGAAGATTATTGACGAAGTAGTTGATACTCTTAAATCTGGCTGGATTACCACCGGTCCAAAGACAAAATTATTTGAAAAAAAACTTACCGAATATACCAATTGCAAAGCCACATTATGCCTAAATTCGGCTACGGCAGGTTTGGAATTGATGCTGCGTTGGTTCGGAGTAGGAGAGGGCGATGAGGTAATATTACCCGCCTACACCTATTCAGCTACAGCCAATGTAATTATACATTGTGGAGCCAAGCCTGTGTTTGTAGATGTGGGAAACGACTTCAATATCACAGTCGACAATATCCGTCGGGCCATAAACGACCGCACCAAAGTGGTGATGCCTGTCGATTTTGGTGGTTTACCCTGCGATTATAATGCGATAAATGCCTTAGTGAAGGAACCTATGGTGAAAGCTTTATTCCAAGCAAAAACCGAAGAGCAGAAAAAATTGGGTCGTGTATTAATTTTGAGCGATGCAGCCCATTCTATTGGTGGTAGACTCGATGGCAAAAAAGTAGGCAGCCTTACCGATATTTCAGTTATTTCATTTCATGCGGTAAAGAATTTGACCACGGCAGAAGGTGGTTGTGTTTGCCTCAATTTGCCCGAAGGTTTCGATAACGAGGAAGTATATAAATTATTATGTGTGAAATCGCTGCATGGGCAGAACAAAGATGCATTGGCCAAAACCAAGCCCGGAAATTGGAAGTATGATATTATTGATGCAGGATATAAATGCAATATGACTGATATCATGGCCTCCATTGGATTGGTAGAACTGGAAAGATATGATCGAGAATCATTGGTGAAAAGAAAGCAAATAGTAGACTATTATAATAACTTTTTTAAAAATAAATTTTGGGCTGAGTTGCCCGCTACCTCCGATTCACGCAGAGAATCATCTTATCACCTATATGCTTTAAAAATAAAAGGAATTACCGAAGGCGAACGCGATGACATGATACAACTTATTACCATGCTGGGCGTTTCAGTCAATGTGCACTTTATACCAGTGCCGATGATGTCGTTTTACAAAAATATGGGATATAATATTACGCATTACCCCAATACTTTCAATTTATATAGTCGCGAAATATCATTGCCCGTATTTTATGATTTAACTATGGAACAAGTAAAAACCGTGTGTGAAGCAGTGCACGAATCGGTGGAGCAAGTGATTAACAAAAAAGAAAGTATCGTCAATATTTAATCTTTATATATGGTAAAAAGGATGTTTGATTTTTTAGGGTCACTTATAGGTTTGATTATACTAATCCCATTCTTTATTATTATAGCGATTTTGATTAAATTGAATTCTAAAGGCCCCGTGTTTTATAAACAACAAAGAGTAGGATTGAACAATACGAATTTTGGAGTATATAAATTTAGAAGTATGTATATGGATGCCGATAAAAAAGGATTATTAACAGTGGGAGGGAGAGACCCTCGCATTACTTCTATTGGGTATTTTTTGCGTAAGTATAAAATTGACGAATTGCCACAGCTCATTAATGTTTTATTAGGAGAAATGAGTTTGGTAGGGCCAAGACCCGAAGTGAGAAAATATGTTGATTATTATAATGCAGAGCAAATGCGTGTACTGTCAGTAAAGCCAGGTATTACAGATAATGCATCAATTGAATTTATTGATGAAAATGTATTACTTGCACAAGCTGCCGACCCTGAAAAGTATTATTTAGAAAAATTGATTCCACAAAAAACCGCCATCTATCTAGAGTATGTTGATACTCGAAATTTTTGGAAAGATATACAAATAATTTTCAAAACCATTTTCAACGTTTTTAGATAATACTATTATGATAAATTGGGAAAAACTATTTTTGAAAAAAGGCAAAAGCATACCTCGCTGGGTAGTCTTTATTCTTGATTTGGTGATATGCACTTTTTCTTTGGCATTTGCCTATTTAATGAGATACGAATTTAGTTTAGATTCGCTACTCAAGGATAATCCCAATGTGCCATCTGCTTTCGTTATTTTGTTGTTTTTTAGGGTGATTGCATTTTATATCACGCAAACTTACGCTGGTATTATTAGATACACTAGCAGTCAAGATGCAGTGAGGATTGCATTGGCAGTGGGAAGTAGTTCCATAGTGGTATTGATTCTGAATTTGGTATATCAATACTACACACATATATCCATTCTGCCCAATTCGGTTATTATCATTGATATGTTCATTACCGTAATGGTAATGACTTCTTTCAGGTTGGGATATAAACTCATTTTTCAGCAAGTTAAAAACGCATCCATCAGCCGTACGAATGTTATCATATATGGAGCAGGTCAACTGGGTATGATTACAAAACGCACGCTCGACCATGACCATAATTTAAGTTATAAAGTAGTAGGGTTTTTAGAAAATGATCGAACAAAGGTTAATAAATATTTGGAAGGTGTAAAAATCCATCATGAGGATGAATTAGATAATTTATTGTCGAAAGGAAACATACAGCAGGTTATTATATCCATCCAGAATTTCTCGAAAGAAGCAAAGCGTAAAGTGATAGAGACTTGCTTAGAACATAATGTGAAAGTGCTGACTATTCCACCCGTAAATAAATGGATTAATGGGGAGTTGAATATCAAACAAATTAAGAATGTAAAGATTGAAGATTTACTAGGACGTGATGCTATTGAATTGGATAACGCACTGGTGAATCAGGAATTGCGGAATAAAGTGATTTTGGTAACAGGTGCAGCGGGCTCCATTGGTTCAGAAATTTCGCGACAGTTGATGACCTTGCAACCTGATTTGCTTATAATGGTTGACCAAGCCGAAACACCTTTATATGAATTGGAGTATGAATTTAAGAATGACCTCAAATATGATAATATAAAACATGCAGTATTTGTGGTAGGCGATATACGCAATGAAAATACCATGCGTGAGATTTTTAAAAAATATAAACCTAATAAAGTATTCCATGCCGCAGCATATAAGCATGTACCATTAATGGAAGCTAATCCTGCGGAAGCTCTTAAAAATAATGTTTTGGGAACCCGCAATCTTGCAGATTTATCCGTCGAATTTGGAGTGAATAAATTTGTGATGGTTTCTACCGACAAAGCTGTCAATCCTACCAATGTAATGGGTGCATCTAAACGTATAGCAGAAATTTATGTACAGTCATTAAATAAGCATTTAAAAAATAAGTCGCATCAAAACCATACAAGGTTTATCACAACCCGTTTTGGGAATGTATTGGGTTCTAATGGCTCGGTGATACCCTTATTTAAAAAACAAATTGAGAATGGAGGCCCCATTACAATAACCCATAAAGATATCACCCGTTATTTTATGACTATTCCCGAGGCATGCCAATTGGTACTAGAAGCTGGTGCAATGGGCAAAGGAGGAGAGATATTTATATTTGATATGGGCGAACCTGTTCGCATCGTTGATCTTGCTAAAAAGATGGTAAAACTTTCGGGACTTGAGTTGGAAAAAGATATACATATCACCTATTCGGGTTTACGTCCAGGTGAGAAAATATTTGAAGAATTGCTGAATGATAGCGAAAATACAATGGCAACCCACCATCCCAAAATTATGATTGCCAAAGTGAGGGAATACGCCTACGAAGAAGTAAATGATAAGATAAATGATCTGATAATAACGGCTCATACCAATAATCACGACGAGGATGTAGTAAGGCACATGAAACAATTGGTGCCCGAGTTCTTAAGCAATAATTCAGTATTTTCTGTTTTGGATGAAGCAAAATAATTGCATGAAATTAGGATTCACTATTATATATCTATTACTTATTTCATATAGTGCTTTGGCTAATGATAATGAACCTACAAAAAAAAAGAAAATATTCAACAACAAGCATCAAGGATTAGCTTTCGGAATTAGTGCAGGTAAGTATATATATGGTGATGTGGCTTATTATAAAACAAAATATTTAGTACTCACCACCCTCAAGCAATCTTATGGAATAGAATTCGGTCGCTATAATAATCAAACGGTATTAGCCCCCAAAGCTTCTTTACATTTAAAATTTTTAAAATATGTTCAAGTGGGTGAGCAGGTTTTGTTCTATTATGATTTTAATCAAGTAGCTCCAGCATTAAGAACCGAGGTGGGATATGTAATTAATAGGCAATTTGAAGCACGGGCTGCAGTATATACCTATGTTTGGAACAATGATCTCACTTCACATCTGAATAAATATCATATCTCTATACTTTATTTTTTAAAGATTAAATGATTAAATTCCATAAATACCAAGGTACAGGGAATGATTTTATTATCATCGATAATCGTGAAAATATTTTCGACAAAAGCAATAATAGTTTGATAGAAAACTTATGTGACCGCAGGTTCGGTATAGGGGCTGACGGGTTGATATTGTTGGAGATGAAGAATAATTTGCCACAAATGGTATATTACAATTCCGATGGTAAACCCAGCAGTATGTGTGGAAACGGCGGTCGCTGTTTTGCAGCATTTTGCAAAGAATTTGATTTAGTTACAAACAACGAAATGACTTTTGAAGCTGTAGATGGCAAGCATGAAGTGCTATATGAACCCCAAAAGATTAAATTAAAAATGAATGATGTGCCTGCTATTAAACCAATAGGCAGCGATTTTGAATTAAATACAGGTTCGCCACATTATATAGTTTTCGAACAGCATATTGACGATATCAATATTATTGAAAGAGCTCGTCAAATTCGTTATAATAATACTTATAAAGAAGCAGGTATTAACGTAAATTTTGTGGAACCTATTGATACCGGAATTTTTGTACGCACTTATGAAAGGGGGGTGGAGGATGAGACCTACTCTTGCGGTACAGGTGTTACTGCGGCTGCATTGGCATACCACCATACACATATTATGAGCTTGGGAAACTATATAGTGGATGTAAAAACCAAAGGGGGACTTTTGGCTGTTTCTTTCAATTTTGATAAAGAGTATAACAATATTTGGTTGATAGGTCCAGCAGTTTTTGTATATGAAGGAGAGATTGTGCTTTGAAAAAAGTATTCATATATTATATAGTTTTTATTTTTTCTATTTCATTTGCAAATGCAGAAACCTATTTTGTAAGCTTTAAGGATAAGGGCGTAAACGTTTTCTTAAAACCCACGCAATTTCTTGGTCAAAAATCTATTGACCGTCGCATCAAATCGAAGGTGGAAATTGATTATACGGATTTCCCAGTTTGCAATGATTATATACAAAAAATCACTGCTGCTACACAGAAAATATATACACAATCAAAATGGTTGAACGGTGTGGTAGTAGAAGCTACGCATCAACAATTAGCTATTATCATACAATATAATTTTGTTAAGGATATTACAGAACTTTCTTTCAAAAAAAGTATGATTACCCTAACCAATAATACCGCTGCCAATATTGGTTTTTGCCCTTCCGATTTTGCCCTGCCACAATTGGATATGCTCAATGCAACGCTACTGCATCACAATGGATACACAGGCAAAGGCATAATCATTTGCGTGATGGACGATGGATTTAAAACCGTGAACACCATGAACACATTTGCACATTTATATACCAATAAACAAATACTTGCCACCTGGAATTTTGAAACAAATGCAGCAGATTTATATCATACTGGTGGACATGGCACAGCCGTACTTTCGCAAATAGTAGGTAAAGCGGAAGGCTTGTTGCGAGGTACAGGCCCAGATGTGAGTTTATTACTTACCAAAACCGAGAATGAAGGAGAAAATCCAATTGAAATGTATCAGTGGGTGGCCGCTGCCGAGTGGGCTGACAGCATGGGAGCAGATATTTTTAGCACTTCATTGGGCTATACACAATTCGACAATAAGAAAGATAATTACTATTATGCCGATATGGACGGGCACACCACACCTATCAGCAAAGCAGCTATACTTGCAGCTCGTAAGGGGATTTTGGTGGTGAATAGTGCAGGTAACGAAGGTTGGGCTCCTTGGCATTATATTTCTGCACCTGCTGATGCTGACAGTATTTTAACTGTGGGTGCAGTTGATGCTAATGGATATTATATAGGTTTTAGTTCAGTGGGGCCTACCTGGGATGGTCGTATAAAGCCGGATGTGGTTACTATGGGTCACCTAAATGTGGTTGCAACCGCCAATGATATATTAATTAATTCATCAGGAACTTCTTTCTCATGCCCAATTTTGAGTGGACTAGCCGCTTGTATATGGCAAGCAGATACAACATTGAGTAGTTTTCAAATTAGGGATATTATTAAACAAACCGCAAGCAGGGCATCGCATCCCGATAATGAATATGGTTGGGGAATCCCCGATGCATCTTTGGCTATCGAAAAAATTACGGGCAAAAAATTATTATATCCTGCCGATTGCAGCTTGCTCGACCCCAATGGCTTTATCATTACCCCAAATCCTTATTATAATGGTGGAGTTTTGTCTATTACAGTATGGGAAAAAAATATGCCCACCGATTACAGCATGGAGTTCTATACTGCCGATGGCAAACTAACCTATACCGCAAATATAAATACTGTAGTGGGGCTGCATCGGTACGCTGTTAATACTCCAAACAATATGCAGCCTGGTTTGTATTTTATAAAATTATTGCAAGCCGAACAAATTATAAAGGTAGAAAAATTGATTGTATTTTAATTTGCCTATTCGCCAAAGTCCCTTATTTTTGCACCAATATTTGGCATCGTGGCCGAGTGGCTAGGCTCAGCTCTGCAAAAGCTGCTACAGCGGTTCGAATCCGCTCGATGCCTCTAGCAAATTAATCCCCTTCGATATCGTTGGGGATTTTTTGTTTTCTGTGTTAGTAATCCAGATGTATTTTTACTATCACAAACATTATATGCTAACCATTAACCATTATAAAGTTGCATCAGCAATCCGCTGGTGGCGGAAATAATTTATCAGTAACCATTAATCATTATACCTCTTTCATAATTCAAATAAGAAAAGCCAAATTATAACGGACACTTTATTTTATTGTAGTATCGCTCGCCGCGAACTCCGATAACTATCGGGGCTTC
>JAWXAU010000121.1 GCA_034439655.1 Bacteroidota bacterium
ATAGATGGTAATGACATGTCACAAATATAAACTTATTACAGATTAGTCCAATATATATTTAAAAAAAGTAATCCACATTATTGGACTAATGTGTATTAAGTAATGGTATTATATATTGAGTTTCGGTATTACTTAATATAGTATGAAAGATGGATAACACCTAAAACAAAAAACCCCCTCGTTGTTAAACGAGAGGGTTTTGTATAATTTTAGTGCTGCTTTAGAACTCCCACAAATTGTGTTCGTATTCAAATAGTTTCTTCTTAATGTTGTCGCTTTCTATCAAGGCATTTACAGGACTCGATTTAAATTCATCAAATTGGTTGATACGCATATCAAATGGATTTGACTCTTTATAAACCCAGCTACTAAACATTCGCAGCTCGAAGAAATCGTCGTAGGTTAAACGTGCCGCATCGTTATTGCGGTTATATAATTCTTGATGTATGGCTACATTGCGGAAACACATGCTGTCTCTACCTGTATTATCATGGTATTTGAAATAACATACAGGAATTTCTCCTGCGGGTGTTCCATTTACCGTTTTCACAAACATGGGAGCTATATAAATAATACGACTATAGAAACGGGATTCTTTTTTATCGAAAATCCAATCTTCCATTATTTTATAACGTTTAATTCCATCTTCCCAATTCAATTTAATTGGTATGATAGAATCGTGGCCTGGTCCAAAAGGATCCGATGGATCATCGGGAACAAAAGATACTTTTTCATCACTCGTAAACTTGGTCACATCGTCTAGTGTCATTACCCTGTCCAACGAATCAGAGAAATAAGGTGTCAAATAGCCCTCAGCCATTGAATTTTGCAATACATGCGACAATGGGTTTTTAGGCCAGTTCATCAAGATATTCATCTTTTCACGAACATCTATCATACGCTCTACACGCCAACAGTACATCACATCCGCTTCGCGAAGGTGAGGCCAATATACAAGTCCGCGTTCGTTAACGGAGGAACGGTTATATATAAACTGATCAAACGTGTTGCTTGTAATCTGGGCATTTGCCTCAAAAGCCAGCAACCAAACCATAATGAACTGTGCAACCCTTTTCATATCTGTATTTTTTATTTTTTTATTGTACGGTCAAAGCGATAGCTGAACTTAATCTTACTAAACCCACTTTACCAGGCCCCATAGCTTCTATACCCGACACTTGTATTTGGTCGCCACTACGTGGATTCCTCATGGCATCTTTTATTTGTTGCGAAATGGCTTGTCCAGTAACAGTAAAGAATTTGGGATCTTGCCTTTTTTGGGTATACACCAAAGTATACTTAGTTACAGTATATCTCATGCCATCAAATAAGAATTCAGGACCAAGACCTGCCCATATAATGGTTTGAAGATTAACTTCACCTGGGGCAATTCTACCACTTTCTTTATTACCAAACAATGGGAATGGTTTGGGTACACTCTTAATACGGAAGGTCATTGAACCCATAGCTTTACCTTTTACGGTAGCCGTAGCTTTAACTTCCTTAACACCAGCCCCAACCTCAACCATATATTGGCCAGGCTTTACTTTACGTGCGGTGGCACCAGGAAAACTACATTCTACATCTTCAGCTCTTGCTCCAGATACTCCAACCGTAATAGGATTTTCAAGACCTATATATAATACGTTCATTTTATCAGCAGAAATAGTTGCTGAAGCTTTGAAGCCAATATATTCACCTTCAAATGTTTTTTCTTCAGTTCCTCCTTCAGGTTTCTTAACAATGATCGCTCCTTTATACTTGTGTTCTCCAACGCTTGAAGTTTGTTCGAATTTACCAACTCCATTTTCTACTTTGATTGGAGCACCGCTCACAGTCATTACATTCTGGTCTTTTGAATTATAAGCGGTAAGAATAACTTCTGCCTCAAATTTTTCACCCTCTAATACCATGGTAGATTTAGGAATCACTTTCGCAACTAATTGGTCAAATTTAAAATCTGCAGCATTAATCTTCAATGCTAATTCTGCCATAGCTTCTGAACCTGCATTCTTAGCATCATTCTGCATTTTTGTTAACAGGGTAATTACCGCTGCCAAAGGTGAATGTTCGAATAATTCAGATTCCCATGTATGACCATTTTCTGTATTGTCCTTGGCTTCGATTTCTTTAAAAGACAATAGGTTTTTTGAATCAATTCCCTGCTTTTTAACGATTGCAGAAAGTTCTGCATTAAGGTCAATAACTTTCTTTTTCAATTCAGCACCATGCCCTTCATTGATAAAGTAATTGGCATGTTTCTCCATATTGTCTCTACCTTGCAACTGACCTTCACCAGTTTCGCCTTTTGCAAACCTTCCACCAGTTTCCGTTTCTAGAAACAATTTAATGGTCTCGATGTTTTTTACATAATCCTTTACTTTTTTATCAACCTCCTGTGCGGCGGTCAAAAAGGGCTGTGCTTTGGCTGGTTCTTTTTCTACTGCTTTTTGCAAAGCTCCTAAAATTGCTTTATTACGATCATCTATGTTCTTGCCTGATTTTAACATGGAAACTTCCACTAAATAAAAGGCTTTCAGTATCTCTGCTGATACGTTCAACGCTAGAAGAGCTATCAACACAAGATACATCATGTTAATCATCTTCTGCCTTGGACTCTGTTTACCACTTGACATTTTCTTTTTCTCCTATTTTTAAGTTAGCCTAAATTCGATGATTGAAATTAATTACGTGATACATTCATGGCAGACAACATGTTGCCGTAAACGCTATTGAGCGAAGATAGATTTTTGCCTAAAGTGCCAATCTCGGTAGTGATATGTTTAGCAGTACTTTCAGTTTCGCTAAGAGCATTTACTACATTGCTTAAATTGCCTACGAATGAATTGATTGTTTTCAAATGGTTGTTCGATTCTGCAATCTCCATTTCGTAAACTTGATTAAGAGAAGCTAAATTTTTGGTAATGTTTTCCATTTGTTTGGCATACTCTTGCGAGTTAGAGGAAGCGGAAGTTAAACCATTCATTGCTTCAACGGCTTTCATATAAGAATCGTTTACGCTCACCATCGATTGACTGGCTTTCTGAACATTCTCGGCATAGTTGCTGGTTGCTACAGAAACTTGAGTCATATCGCTCATGGTAGCTACATTATCGCCCAATGATTTTAGATTTGTGCCAAGACTAGAAATTAACTCAGGGCTAACTTTAGCTTCTTCCAACATTTTATCTAACTGTTGTGATACACTACCAGTTGCTTTTTTGTCTTTTTTGTCTTTGGTTTCCATTCCTGCAAGTTCGGGGTATACTAATGACCAATCTATATCTTGATGTGGGGGTTCAAAAGCTGAAATTGCAAATATAAATGCTTCAGTAAGTAAGCCTACAATCAGCATAAAGTCGGCACCAGGCCAGTGGGTGATTTTAAATAATGCTCCTACGATAACTACTGATGCCCCAAGACCATAGATCATACCCATGATCTTTTTCCCTGTCTTGCTTTCGAAAAAACTGTTTTTGTTACTCATTGTTGTTGGTTAGATTTTTAATGTTAGAAATTGGTTAATTTGAATTGGATTTTTATTGGAAAAATAATTAATTATTTTAAAAACTATTAACTGATAAAGAGGTAAAGAAGGGCTGTGATTACTCTTTGTCCTTATTAGAACGTCCGATATAAGTCATCACGCATCGGAAACCTACAAAGCTCTTAGATGAGTCAGCATATTCATACTGTGTGCGTGTACCATTTTGTATATAGTAAGCTACGTCTTTCCACGACCCACCACGTACTACTTTTTTCTTCTGCGTTTCTGATTCTTCCTTTTTGTAACGGTAGCGATACTCCGGACTTCCATCACTTGTTATCTGGTTACCTTGCTCGGCATAAGCGGAGTTAGTCCACTCTGCCACATTACCACTCATACAGTATAAACCATAATCGTTAGGGAAGTAAGCATTAACCTTTACAGGATAAAAGCCTCCGTCGTTAATATAATCACCGCGTCCTGGTTTGAAGTTGGCCAAGAAACAACCTTTGGTATTACGAACATAAGGTCCACCCCAAGGGTACATATTGCCATCTCTACCACCACGAGCTGCATACTCAAATTCACTTTCTGAGGGTAAACGGAATTGCTCTTGGCTGTACTCGTTAATATTATATAGGAAGTTGTTTAAGCGATGTGAACGCCAGTGGCAAAATGCACGGGCTTGATGCCAACTAACACCTACTACAGGATAATCATCATATTTGGGGTGAGAGAAATATTGGCGGGTCATAGGGTCATTGTAAGCGTAGGTGAAATCGCGAACCCAACACAAGGTATCAGGATAAATCATGAATTCCTCTTTTATTATATATTGGCTACGATCTTTGCTATACCAATCATTTCCTGTTGTGTATGCGGCAGCACCAACGTGGTCTTCCCAATACCAAGTATACTTCAAAGTTCTTACATCAACCTGCGGCCTGTTATAATACTTATCAGTGCCTTGGTACATGTACCTTGATTTTTGCCAAGAGTCATCGGCCCAATTCACTTTCTTTTTATAATCCAAATACACTACACCGTCAGGGTCGGTATAAGTAACTGCTTGTTCAGTACGAGCCAGCGAATCAATAACGTAATATACAAACTGACGATATTCGTTGTTTGATATTTCGGTATCGTCCATATAAAATGCTGGAATAGACACTTGGCGATTTTGAGCAAGTTGTGCAAATGATACATCTTGGTCACTTTGCCCTAAGTGGAAAGTGCCCGTAGGAACATAAACCGTACCGAGCGGGGCTTGATGAAACCATTTGCGACGACCAGGAACTCCTGTCAATTCACCATTGTCTCCATTTAAGCCGCAACTTCCTAAAGTTAAGGTTATTGCGATTATTAGGAACAGATTTAATCTTTTCATTTGTATAGTTTATAGTTGTCGAAAAGTATGCAAAAGTAAGTCATTCGACCAAAAATGCAAGTTTTTTTTATCAAAAGGTGTGATTTTGATTTTGATATACATAACGTGCAGTTGAAACTTTTATTGCCCCTCTCTTCAATTATATTTTTGTTATTTTTTTAATAGGTTGATATTCAGTTTTAAAAATTATCGTTGCCATCCATTGGCACGGCGTGTATCATAATATTTTTTTGTTGGTGGTGCTGTAAAATTAAGTTTGAAACAATATTGTACCATAAGCTCAACCGTACCAAAGCTATTCTTTCCGAAAGGACCAAGACGTGAAACGGTGATATCATAAGAAATACCAAATTTTAGATTGGGTTTTGGTTTCCAACCTGCCATTAATATCACTGCATCGCTACGGTAAAATATTTTGTAACTGTCCCAACGGTATGAAACCCCGCCCCAGTATTGGTTTTTAATAATATAATTGGCATTTATCTCAAACTGTGATTTGGTTAAGTCTGTGCGGAACTTAATATTGGGTTGCAAAACATTTGCACCCATTTGCATTTCGCCACCTGCAATCAATTGTGCATGGGTTCTCAAATTAATAGAACCTCCGCTTGCGTAGGTAAGTTTTCCAGGCAAAAGATGGGTTGCTGAAAGCCCGGCATAAAAATTATCCAAACCAATGAATGATTGTTTGGTATAGTATACTCCGAAACCTACATCGGGCTTGCCTTGCGTGGCATCAATTGCTGGAATGCTTGGATCAGTTCCGCTTGCCATTTTTTGCAGATCGGTTAAGGTCCGTAATTTGGAACCATCCAACGCTTTTTGTAAAAAACCAGCAGAGGCTCCAATTGATAATGATTGTTGGTTAGCCATTTCAATTTTACGGGCATAACTAAATGCAAAATTTATCCCTTTTTGAAAACCCAGTTGGTCATTCTCTATACTTAAGCCATAGCCATTTTTTCCATAGTTGGCTGCTATATTAAAATTTTGTGTTGTGGGAGTTCCTTGCCAACCGAACCATTGATTTTTGTAGACCGCGGTGGCACATACATGATCCTGCATATTGTTAGCCGAGTAAGCAGGGTTATACGTGAGCTTGTTGAACATGAAATGAGCATAGTAGGGATCCTGCTGTGCTTTAGCCACATTGCCCAATAACAACAAACAAACTGTTGAAGCAATTAGGACTTTGATAGATAGTTTTTGCATAATTTTGAGTGGGATGCTGCTCAGTTTCGCCGCAATTATAAACTATAAATGGAATATTTTTGAGAAAGACTTGAACAAATTTTAACCATTGAGTAAAAAAATGTTGAAAAGGTTGCCTGCATCACAAAAATTATCCTTTGCTTGCCAGTATAATATATTTCTCTAAAGCCAAGCCCATTGAGGGGCATTCGGGTGTTGGGGCTGCGATATTTACTGCTAGATTTGCATCCTCCACAGCCTTAATGGTTGTTTTTCCCCAAGCTGCAATTCTGGTATCACTTTGATCAAAACTAGGGAAATTGTCGAATAAAGATTTTATGTCGGCTGGGCTGTAAAAAACGATGATATCGTAATACACATTGGCCAAATCGGATAAGTCGGCTGAAACTGTTCGGTATATCATACCTTCCTTAAAGAATATCTTATGCTTGGTCAAAAAGTCGGGGATATCATTTTTGCGGATATCGGAACAGGGGAAAAAATATTTTTCGGTACTATGTTTCTTTAGTAGGCTCATCAGCGAGGCTTCAGTACCTTCGGCATGAAATAATTTACGCTTACGCACTTGCAAATGTTTCTGCATATAGTTCGCTGCCTGTTCGTTGATACAAAAGAATTTCATGTCTTCAGGAATGGCAGTTCGCATTTCGGTAGCGATAGCAAAATAAGTATCTATTGCATTTTTTGAATTGAAAATAATAGCAGTAAAATCGGAGATGGGGCTTCGCTGGTTTCGAAACTCACGCACCGAAACGGGTTCAATCTGAATAAATGGCCTGAAATCTATTTTGCAGTTGAGCTTCTTTGCTACATCTATAAGTGGCGATTTGTCCCCTTCGGGACGTGGTTGCGACACTAAAATTGTTTTTACTTTTTTCAAGTTCAGTTTTTTGTTGTTTAATTGTTAAAGTAAAAAAATACCAATAGCCAAGGTAAGACTTCTAAAGTGCAAATATACAGCAAAAGATACATTGCGGGGTAATGAAACACAGGCATTAAGCCCTGAGACTGCCTTAAAATCCTGTAAATAAGAGATATTACGAATAAAATCAAAAGCGTAATATTTAATTGCTCCGCCGAAATTAGGCCAAAGTTGAGGTAATTGATCAAGAATAATGGAAAAGCCAAAAGCAACATGAGGAAATTTACCACTATGGTATTATTAATCATAATAATAGCTAATCTGTCCACCTGAAGCAGGTATTGCATAAAATGGTGAATCATCATTTTTACCAAATATATCACAAAGAACAAAGTGATTAAAGCCACAATCTTGATAACTGGGATTAAATCCATGGCCATGAAACTGGTATCACCATAAAGGAAGTAGCCCAAGGAAAGTATGAGCACCGATAAAAATAGCAATTGTAGGTTTACACCACTAGCCGCTGTTTTTTGTTGCGAAACATAACTAAATGTTTTATTGCCAGCAGCCATTACTTGGTTCACCATCGAAAAAATTTCCCTTTCGCTCGATATTTTTATGATGGCCACCACAAACATGATATTGATAACTACAATAAAAATGAGCAAGTTATTGCGGGGAGGCGGACGGCGAATGGAGCCTTCTGGCGGTGCAAATTGTTCGAAATTATCTTCGTCGACAAATGGAGTTCTATAACTAAGGGCCATATAAGGATTGCACAAAACACGCAAAACCGAATCGGTGGTGGCACTATCTATTTTGATGCCTTTGGTTGATACCTTAGCTATACTGTCAGTATTATGTGAGGAATGTTCTGATCCTTCTTTTGGATGTACTTGTGGCTTATGGTGTGGATTAGCATGCATTAATTGCAAAGGAGTCTGGGCTGGCAGTGCAAATGCTAGTATAAAGAAATACAGTATAAACTGAAGTTTGTATTTGTAGCCCATGGGGCAGATTATCTTAACACCTCGCGTGAAATAACTATCTTTTGCACTTCGCTTGTTCCTTCATATATTTGGGTAATCTTTGCATCTCGCATCAAGCGTTCCACATGGTATTCTTTTACGTAACCGTATCCGCCATGTACTTGAACAGCTTCGATAGTAACATCCATAGCGGTTTTAGATGCATATAGTTTTGCCATGCTGCTGGCTAGTGCATATTCCAAGTGTTGGTCTTTGAGCCAAGCTGCTTTAAGGCAAAGTAAGCGTGATGCTTCAATTTCTGTTGCCATATCGGCAAGTTTAAACTGGATAGCTTGGTGATTCATAATTTCTGTACCGAATGCTTTGCGTTGCTTTGAATAAGCCACTGCCAATTCGAAGGCACCCGAAGCTATGCCTAATGCCTGAGAGGCAATACCGATGCGGCCACCGCCCAATGTTCTCATAGCAAATTTAAACCCAAAGCCGTCCTCCCCTATTCTGTTTTCCTTGGGTACCACTACATCCTGAAACATAACTGAATGTGTATCGCTGGCACGAATTCCCATTTTTTGTTCTTTTGGACCAAGTGTTATGCCTGGACTATTTCTTTCTACAATAAATGCATTAATTCCCTTATGTCCTTTTTCAGGATATGTTTGTGCAATTACCAAATAAGTGCCGGCAGTATTGCCGCAGGTAATCCAATTTTTAGTACCGTTTAGTATATAATGATCGCCCTTGTCTACGGCAGTTGTTCTTTGTGAAGTAGCATCGCTGCCTGCTTCTGGTTCACTAAGCAAAAAAGCTCCATGGCACTGCCCACTTGCCAACGGCACTAGGTACTTCATTTTTTGTTCTTCATTTCCAAAAGTTTCGATGCCCCAACAAACCAAGGAGTTGTTTACAGAAATTACGACCGAAGTTGATGCATCTATTTTGCTAATTTCTTCCATTGCCAGCACATAACTGATGGTATCCATTCCAGCACCTCCATATTTTGGATCTACCATTATACCCAGAAAACCCATTTCTCCCAATTTCTTTATTTGCTCTGTGGGAAATTTTTGAGTTTCGTCGCGTTCAATTACACCTGGCAGCAATTCTTGTTGAGCAAAATCGCGGGCTGCTTGCCGTATCATCAAATGTTCTTCGGATAATTGTAGATTCATGGGGCAAAAATAAGGGACGATTTACGATTTACGATGTGCGATGTGCGATTTACCTCGACGCGGCGAGTACGATGTGCGATACAGCGTGTATAATATGCGATGTACGAATACAAAATTCTTTTTTTTACGGCAACAAATAAAAAACACCTTTTAGGAAATTTTCCTCGGGTCCGTTATTTCCGATACCACCATAAGTTATCATATATATATAAATATCTTCTGGGCATTTTTTGTCCTTAAACTTACCATTCCATCCTTGATTTAAATCGGTAGTATGGAATATTTTTTCGCCCCATCTATTATATATATCCATTTGGAACGAAAGCACGAAAATACCCTTAGGCAAAAAAAGGTCATTTAATATATTCCCATTGGGTGTAAATGCATTGGGAACAAACAATCTGGGTCCACAAAGTTCTTCAACAATTATATCTTTTGTATTTTTGCAGCCACGCTTATCAGTAACGGTTAGGGTTATATATTGCGGGGGAATTAGGATGGTGATAAAAGAATCTGTTTCGCCGCTAGGCAGCCACAGATAGGAAGCAGCAGGGCCAGAATATAAAGTAATTTTTTCGTGCTGATCGGTACAGATAGTATATTTTTCTTTGAGTAATATTGGCGGGCCATTACTAAAATTGACCCTGATATTGTCTGTAATATTACAATACCCATTATTTACTGTTGCTATATAATTATTGGCACGAGAAACAGCTATCATTTGTGAAGTATCGCCAATATTCCAAGTATGAATTAAGCCAGGGTTTCCAGCATCGAGTATAATAGTATCTCCCAAACATAAGGTGGTATCTGGACCCAAATCTAAATATGGTTTTGCAACGAAATAAACCTGTATCGTATCATAAAATTTGCAAGTGAGTATACTCCATGCTATATTATATATACTACTATAATATATAGAACGTAAAGGCAAAGTGCTTCCATCGTCCCACAAATAGGTATAATGGTTGTTTTGATTTGCATCTAAATGCAAAGTATCTCCCATGCAAAGTGTCGTATCAGGACCAAAATAGTTTGGCGGCAGATCGAATACATCAATGATAATTGCATCCGAATCGGAACAATAAACTGTGCCCACCTTTACCCAATACGTTCCACTTTTATTTACTATAATACTTTGTGTAGTTTCTCCTGTGCTCCATGTATAACTGAATCCGGGATTGCCTGCGTCGAGTGTATACTGTGTACCACATACAAAAGTATCGTTGCCCAAATTAACTTTAGGTGGTTGCATGATACCTGTAATAAGGATTGAATCGGAACCTGTACAACTATCTTTGGAAACAGTTACCCAATAAGTTCCCATAGCATTTACATCCAAAAAACTATCTGTGCTTCCATTGCTCCACAAATATGAATCATAACCACTACCTGCTTTTAGCCTAAGTGATTGGCCTGCACAGAGTGCTTGGTCGGGCCCGAGGTTAAGTGTAACCCCAAGCTTAGGCAGGCAGGTAGAAAAAGATATATCATCGAGTCCGAAATCATTGCCACTGCGAACGGTGTTTTGATTCACTATACAAATCCTTGCCACGGTATCATTGCCACTGTCCCACCACTGAAAAAATTGAATCCAAGTATATAAAGTGCTGGGGGCTGTAAAAGGGCTGGCCATATTAACTCCATTAATACTAAACTGCAATGAGGCAGGGTTGCTTGTTCCAACTGAGCATAACCAAGTGCTGAATGAATATAATACATGAGGTTGAACTTTTATGGTTTGGCACCACACCGATGAATTTTGTATATAAGAACCATTCACTACCATAAAACTACCTTTGGTGGTAGTATGGTCATTCCCTTTAAAACCTGAGTGGGTGAGGGCTGCATCATTGGTTACATAATACATAGCCTCAGGAACCAAATCTTTTTGATTACCATAGTCGCTGCTAAAACCTTTATTGCCTTGCTCAAAATCTCCATTCACCACCAAGTTTCCTGTGGGTGTCATGCAAGCAGGGCATTGTGCCAGTATGTATAAACTGCTGAACAAGCATAACAATAAAAACGATATGTATTTTAATACACCCAAAATAGATGATGCAAAAATAAGGTGATTTACTTCAAGTTAACTACCTTGCAATGGGTATATTGAAATACACAATGGTATAACTTCTATTTTCTTTCTCTTTTCAGATCCTCCAAAATCTTCCCAAAACTAAACGCCATAGATAGGTGTCCTTTTATATAACCTTTCAAACCGCACTTTTCTATTTCATACATATTGGGATCGGGATTGGCATTAATTTTAAAGATATTTTGCCTTATAAAGGATTTCAATTTTCTATATAAAATTCTTACCCAAACATTATTCCTATTTACATATTCGTGATTGGTGACCACAAGCGTATAGATTCTCAAAAAAGCAGCCGAATAGCCTTTACCATAAGCCAAACGTAACTGGTAACTCAGCGAGCAACGACCATCGGGTATATAATGATAAAACTTCATTGCATCTTCGTACCATATATCATAACCTTGAAGGATAGCCCGATAACAAATTTCCAAATCGCCACCACTGGTTAGATTTTTCCCTTTACGGTCTTCCAATAAAAACGGTTTTTGTATAATGGTATTAAAAAGGCTTTTATCCATCACCATTCCAGCACCATATACATAAGCTCTTTTATGGGTAATAATACCAGATTTTTCCATCAACTTGCCGGTAGCCAAACCCTGAACCAGCTTATTGTCTGTAAACCATTTTTCGGGTTCCTTTTCATATACAGGTAAGCCTTGTCCGCCAATAATTTTTACCCTGGGATTTGCTTTAAAAATATCCACACTTAGTGCTATATAATCGGGATAAAACCAATTGTCGTCATCGCAAAATATAATATATTCAAAGCTACTTTCCTGCACTCCTTTGTGGCGTGCATAGCTTAATCCAGCATTTGGCTCGTTCACTATTTTCATGGTAACGGGCTTGCCAGCATGCTCCCATTCTGCAGTTGCTACTTCTTGGGTTTTATCGGTAGAATTATTATCAACGATGATAAGTTCCCATTGCACACCATCGGGCACTTGTTGCTTGGCCATGTATTGCAAGGTTTCTGGCAATCGGGCTTCGCTGTTATAGCAACATATAATTACGGAGAAATTCATGATCGTTTTATAATATATATATGTTTGCTTATTTAAATATTTTTTTATATATTTTATAGAATACAGATTTTTTTGCTTTCTTCTTTTTGCTTTGAAACGCTAATATATAATTTGCTTTTGCTTCTTGTATATTGAGTGAATAGTTGGGAAATACCGTCAACATAAAATCATAAATTTGCAACATCGTCTTTATTTTATCGTCGGCCGATTTCCCACTCCAAGCACCATTTCCGTGCATTCTATAAGTGCCTAATATATCGGCCATATAATACCCTTTCCCTTTCTCCAACATAATCAACCATATTAACCAATCGCCAACGGGCGAACCCATCATACTTTGGATAGCTTCAGAACTTAGCAATGTTCTTTTGAAAACCACCGTATTGGTTGCATGCCCCAAGAAATTTGTTTTAATCATATCTTCAATACTAAAGGTGGCGGTAGGATTATTAATTACTTTTGTAATATCCCCTTCAATATTCACCACATTGGTATTGGATGCTACGATAGTATAATCAGGATTTGCTTCTAAGAAATCTATTTGTTTCTGCAACTTTAACGGGTCTACCCAATAATCATCGCCTTCGCAAAAAGATATATATTTACCCTTAGCTTCTTTGATACATTCTATAAAATTAAATCTGCCAGTTGGATTTCCATTTATATATAATACGTCTTTTCTAGAACGCAAAAACAGGCGAATTTTTTCTGGATATTTATTGGCATATTCTATACAGATATCCCTTGTTCCATCGCTACTTTCATCTTCACCAAGTATAATTTCAAAATCGAAATCTGTTTGTTGCATTAATATACTTTCCAAACATTGCTTTATATAATTTGCGTGTTGGTAAGTTATAACAACAACAGAAACAAGATTACCCATTTACTACTTAATTTTTTTTGCTGGTATTCCAATATATGTGGAATTTTCCTCACAATCTTTATTAACAAAGCTCATTGAACCAACTATAACATTGTCTCCTATTTGGATACCATGTTGCAAAACTGCATTTGTTCCAATAAAACAGTTTTTGCCAATTTTAGCTCCGCCAATTTGATGCCCATCTGTATCCAGGTTATTTGTCATTACTCTTGGGCAAACATAAGTATTGTCTCCTACCTCTACACCTCTAGCAATAATAGCATCGTATCGTAATGTAACGCCATTGCCTATCTTGCAATTGCCAGAAGAAGATACTTTAGAATCAATATAACAATTTTCTCCAATTTTAGTATCTTTCCTTAATTCTACATAATCCATCACAACAGTATTTTTACCAATAGTGACACCTGCATGTATCACACAAAAGTTTCCAATTTTTACATCATCACCTATTTCAACATCATCATTAATAATAGTGAAATAACCGATACTTACATTTTTTCCGATTTTTGCATTTTCGGAAATTACATTCATTTTTTCCATATTGTTATTTGTTTTTAAAAGGTTTTGGGGCACCTTTGGGTTTATATTCGAAATTATCTTTATTAATTACTTTTCCTGGCACTCCCACAATTGTGGAATGAGGTTCATGAACTGATTTATTTACTACAGAACCAGCTCCTACAATGCAACCTTCGGCAATAAATACATTGGGCGAAACCACACAAGCACTTCCTAAAAAAACTCTGTCGCCAATTTGTGCATTGCCAGCTAAGCTTACATTATTTGCTAAGTGAACATATTTTCCTATTACACTTCCATGTCCTATTTTAGTACCATGAGCCATTACAGTTCCTTTTCCCACAATGGTGTTTTCGGAAAGGGAACCTCTTACAATTGATATATCGGAACCTAATAAACAATCCTCTTCAATAATAACTCCTCCTAGTTGAGGTTGCATTACACGGGTACCATCTTCGTCCCATATCCAAGCCATTCCTCTGGCTCCAATTAAAGAATTTGCTTCTATTTCTGTGTTTTGTTTTATCACCACATTATCACTGATGGTAATATGCCCAAGCAATGAAACATTATCTTCTATAATACAATTCCCTACTATACAAAACGGCCCGATATAAGCTGATGCAGCTATTTGGGCATCAGGGCTGATAATGGCTGTGACATGTATTCCTGGAGCATTTTTTTTCTCGATACTCGCCGAAATTTTATAATGAGCAAGTTGCGGATTTTTAACCTTTATATAAATATTTGTGTCTTTCTTTTCAGGGACGTAATCCACTAAAATCAAGCTATTGTATATAGTATCTGCTTCTGAACTATATTCATTTGTTAAAAAATACAAACCGCTTTCTATCTTATTTTTGGAACTCGATAATGCAAAGCCAATATTGTTATCGATATTTGAATTATCTAACTCTACAAATAAAGGATCAATCTCTTTGAGTAAAGCTACGACTTGTGAATATTTGAATTCAATTATCTTCATTTGGTTTTATTTAAGTATAAGTGCTGTTGACTAATACTCCTCCATAATATTATAGTATTTTTAAGCAACAAAAATACTTCACACCTTACGATTCCGCAAATTTTTTTTGTCTTATTGAACCATGAACAAAGGGTTACCAATAATTATTATGATTCCGATTTTAAACTATGATTTATCAAAGTAGCAATTTTTTCCAAATCTTTCAGTTCAATTCCCACATATAATGGCAGGCAAATAATTCTTTTGGCAATTGATTCTGAAATTGGCATTTCCGCTCCATTGGTGTATGGTATGGTGTTCAATGAAGGGTAGAAATATCTTCTAGGAAAAATGTTTGCCTCATTCAACACTTTTAGCACTTGCAACAATTGTTCTTCTGACTTGAGTATGACGGGATAATAACTATAATTCCACTCAGTATTTTCTCTGATTTTCATCTTTTGTAAAGCAGCTAAATTCAAATTATCATCATAATGTGTCACCACTTTTTTGCGTTCGGAAATAATTTTTTCCATATAAGGAAATACTGCTAAACCCATTGCTGCCTGTAGTTCAGATATTTTAGCATTAATACCTATTCCAAAAAAATCTAAAGGCCCATTATGTCCAAAATTATGACTATAATATAATTTATCATACAAAGTTTTATCCTTGCAAAACATTGCCCCGCCTTCAGCGGTATGAAACAATTTGGTGGCATGAAAACTACAAGTACTGATATCCCCAAAATTAAATACTGATTCGTTATTATAGTTCACCCCGAAACAATGTGCAGCATCATATATTACTTTAAGCTTATGCTTCTTTGCAATGGCTTCTATTGCTACTATGTTACAAGGGTTCCCAAATACATGGGTAGCAAGTATTGCCGTAGTTTTAGGTGTGATTGCCGCTTCTATTTTATCTTCATCAATGGTTAAATATTCGGGATGAATATCTACAAAAACGGGCGTGCAGTTTTCCCAAACTATAGCAGCCGTAGTAGCCACATAGGAAAATGGCGTAGTAATAATCTCACCTCCGCCACCTAGCAATTTTAAAGCTATTTGTAAAGGTATAGTTCCGTTATTGGTGATTATTATATCCGTAATAGAAAGATATATTTTTAATTTATCTTCGAGTTCGCGTACCAATTCACCGCGATTAGTAAGCCATTGTTTATCGAAGGCTCTTTTAACAAATGCTTGGTATTCCTCAATTGGAGGCAGAAATGTTTTGGTAACAGGTATCATTTATTTATAGCTAACTTCATATGAATCTATTATTCCATTCTTTTTAACAAAAGCAAGTTCAACCAACCATAATACTTTAAGCGAAAAAGGTCTGTTTAAATCTGTTATTTCAAAAAGCCTATATCCATTCTCATCCATAAAATTAATCATTTTCAAAAATGTATTATCAAAGAGTTTAATTACAACTCCTGCTTCCACCATAAAAACTTCTGTTTTTCCAAAAAGGTCGCTTGCTCCTTTTAGTACTTCTATATCTAACCCTTCTGCATCAATTTTTACTATTTCAGGAATTGGCAAATGAGTATTTGCGGCCATTAATTCATTTAAGGTTATGATAGGAATATCAACTTGCTTGTAGCCTTTTTGTAAAGCTTCTTCTTCAGTTAATCTAAAATTACAACTATCGTCGCGATCAACAATAGTGAACTTAAATGACCCTGATTTGGCACCAGCACCTACAGGATGATAGCTTACTTTTTGATTTGAATTGAGTATATCCTGAAATGATGGTTTGAGCCAATTTTGAGGATCAATTAAAGTATAATATGCATCGGGAAAATGCTTGAGTGTTTCTCGGGTCCAAGTACCATGATTTGCACCAATATCAACAATGTGCTTAGGTGCCAATCCCATAGCTTTCAAATTTGCAAATAAATTAGTTAACAAAGTACCCTTATGATAC
>JAWXAU010000122.1 GCA_034439655.1 Bacteroidota bacterium
AATAGTCCAAAAGAAAGGGACTAATTCCCCCGCATCCCGATAATTATCGGGATTAAGCGGGGCTTTCGGGATGTAGTTCGGCATTACCATTCTACAAACTAATCCGCCGCTGTCGGAGAACTATTTTAGGTTAAGAAATGGTATAATTTCCTGTTATTGAACATGATTTCCTGCAAAATTTTTTTCCACCTATTCGGTGGTTTTTCTGCCGTGGCGGATTTATAGGTAAATATGGTTCTAATTATTTGTTTATTACCCAACAGGAATTTTGAAAAGTATAGGTGATTATGCTAAGTATATATTATACTAAAACCTCATCTTCCAAATACTATAATTCTTATTCTCTTGCGTCACCATCAGCATTTGGTCTTTCGCTACTTGTCTAGATTCTACAGGAACTATCATGGTTTCGTCTTCAGCACTAGAGCTAAGAGAACGCTCTATCATTTTACCATTTGCAAGTACCGTCACTTCTATAATACCAGAGCTTTTTCTGTCGAGTTTATTATAATAAAAAATAATCCTATCGGGCAGTACCATAGTGGTGAATGAGGAGAAAATTCCATCATCGTTCAAGGTGCTTTGGTTTTTGTGAATGGCTTCTTTCCAACATAAATTCCCGGCACTATCGAGGCAAATTAATATTATTTCATTATATATAAATATAGTACGATAGGTGGTTTGCATGGTGCCGTTCACAAAATAATTGGTGCTCTGCTGACTTGTATAATACTTTTCGGCAACCAATAAAGTTTTACCATTCTCGAAAGGGTAGAAATTTTTTATATAATAATCTTTCAAGTCGGAGGAGAAATAATACACACGATTACCCAAAAACTTTATACGATCGCTATCGTTAAAATTGTGGTTTTTTGTTTGAACAAGTGCGGGTGTTTCTAAATTAAACTCACAGTGGAACATCCCATCTATCTTATCTGATTCTTCTGAGCCTTCAAAGCCTTGTATGATAATTTTATGATGTTTCGGGTCAACCAAAAATGTAGCCTGCTTGATATAATAATTCTCAGAAGGAATGATAAGCCGCGACATTGTTCTATCTTTAGCATTATAATAGTGTATACTGTGCTTATATTTGGAGGGTATTTTGTGGTAAACGGAATCCAGATACTCGGTGCTAAGCATATAAAAATTGCCCCCATTATCCATCTGTATTTCCTCTATATCTACATTGTCGTTTGTATAGCCTGGTACTAAACTTGTATCATACAACAAATTTCCATCACCATCAAACACAGTAATGTTCATGGAAAATTCTCCACTTGCATTATAGTCGGTATTGAATAATAGTGTTTTGCTTTTGTCAGGGCTTTGATCTATAATAAATTCACCATCGTCTTTATAACTTTTCAAGGGCGTTTCAGCAATTTTTGCTGGGTTACCCAAGGGCTTGCCATTATATGCAAATTTTTCAATATACACGGTATTTTTTGCTTTAAAGATATCATGTTTTTTGGTGAGGAGCAATACATGGTTATCAAACGCTAACGTATGAATGATACGACTTTTACGAGATTTGGGTTTTAATTTAAACGACTGCAAAACTTGCATCTCGTCAGAATAAGTCTGTACATATACTTTTTTATTTTCACTTTCATTTTTGGATAGAGAAAAAACATTTTCCTTTGCAATTTTACCGCACCATGTAATATTTGCCTTGCTGTTAAAAAGGTAATCAGGGGCCGACTTTATTATATTTTGCGATTCACAAAAATAAACCGAATGGAGACAAGAAAAATATATTATATATATTAACCTCATGGCTTTACTATAGTGTCCCATTTTTTTCATCGTGCTGATTTGTTTCCTTTTATCGTTCCCAATGTATTTAGGAAGGACTAAATTGACTTAGGCGAACAAAAGTAGCTGCAAATGACGGATATTTGCACAATAAAAAAACCGCATTTTAAATTTATCTTGTGTCCAAATATAAAAGAAAAATTATTAACGACCCTGTTTACGGCCTTGTAAATGTGCCCTATGAACTTGTATTCGACATCATAGAAACTCCAACTTTTCAACGACTTCGCAGAATTAACCAATTGGGAATGACCAACCTGGTATACCCCGGTGCTTTGCATACCCGCTTCCACCATGCTATTGGGGCTATGCACTTGATGCAAATGGCGGTAGAAAACTTGAGATTTAAAGGCGTAGAAATCTCTGAGCATGAAGCCGAGGCGGCATCTGTTGCTATACTATTGCACGATGTGGGGCATGGGCCTTTCAGCCATGCTTTGGAAAATTCAATTATTGAAGTACACCACGAAGAACTTTCATTGGCCTTGATGGATGAGCTTAATGATGCTTTTGATGGGCGATTACAAACGGCAATTCAGATATTTAAAAATGAATATCCCCGCAAATTTTTTCATCAACTTATCAGTGGGCAACTGGACATGGATCGCCTTGATTATTTGAGGAGGGATAGTTTTTACACGGGTGTTTCGGAGGGCACCGTAGGTTTCGACCGTATCATACACATGCTCGATGTGTACAATGATGACTTGGTGGTAGAGGAAAAAGGCATCTACTCTATCGAAAAATTCTTGTTAGCCCGCCGTCTGATGTATTGGCAAGTATATCTTCATAAAACAGTAATAGCTGCCGAAAGTCTGTTAATCAATATTTTGACAAGGGCAAAATATGTTTCGCAACAGGGTATTGAGCTTTTTGCCACACCTACTTTGCAGTATTTCTTGCAACAACAAATAAATACCGGGCAATTTAATAGCAACAAAAAACATATATTAAGTCAGTTTGTGAAGCTCGACGATTTTGATGTGCTCGCATCCATTAAAAGTTGGACTGAAGCCCCTGATAAGGTTTTAGCCTTATTGTGCCAATGGATGGTCGACCGTAATTTGCCCAAAGTAATTTTACAAGACAGCCCCATCTCGTTGCAAGTATTATTAGAAAAGCAAACCGAAATATCTCAAAAGTATGGCGTGAGTCTGCAAGATGCTTCTTATTTTGTATATGAAGGAACCGTGTCGAATATTACCTATGACAAAGAAGAAAAGGGCATTAAAATTTTGATGAAAAATGGGGAGGTGTCCGATTTGT
Source organism: Bacteroidota bacterium (assembly GCA_034439655.1). Taxonomy (NCBI): domain Bacteria; kingdom Pseudomonadati; phylum Bacteroidota; species Bacteroidota bacterium. Next base: position 3,085 of record JAWXAU010000122.1, read on the forward strand.
CAATGGTTTCGCAACAATATAATATTCCTTCGGTGTATAAATCTATGTCGAAATATTATATGTGTTTCAAGGCAAATTAAATAATTTTATTTTAGCGAATTCAATACCATCTTTGCACAAACAAAACACGATGCAGATAACCGCAAAAATATTAGCAGAACTCACAGGTGGTGAGCTTGTTGGCAATGAGTATGCGGTGGTAAAGGGTGTTTCAAAAATCGACCAAAGCGAACCTGAAACCCTCAGCTTTTTCGCAAACCCCAAATACGAAAACTTTTTGTATACCTGCAAATCGTCAGTAGTTTTGGTGGCTAAGAACTTTAATCCACAACAAACGATTACTACTACCTTAATTAAGGTGGATGACCCTTATGCTGCCTTTACAAATTTATTGGAGCAATACCATCAACAACAGTTGCCAAGCTATGAAGGCATCAGCGAAAAAGCCTCAGTGCACCAAAGTGCTGTATTGGGAAATCATATATATATTGGCGATTTTGCCGTGATAGAAGAAGGAGCTACAATTGCTGATGGTGCAATGATTTATCCGCAAACATATATAGGCAAAAATGTAAAAATAGGTTCTGGAACTATTATATATCCAGGTGTAAAAATATATTATAATTGTGAGATAGGAAACAACTGTATAGTGCATGCAGGAACTATTATAGGATCGGATGGTTTTGGTCATGCACCACAACCCGACAGGACCTATAAAAAAGTACCGCAGATGGGAAATGTTATCATATATAATAACGTAGAGATAGGTGCAAATTGTACGATAGACAGAGCCACCATGGGCAGCACAATTATAAAAGACGGCGTGAAATTGGACAACTTGATACAAGTGGCACATAATTGTGAGATAGGCGAAAACACAGTAATTGCAGCATTGACCGGGATTTCGGGCAGCTCCAAGTTGGGGCAGCAGTGTGTGATAGGCGGGCAAGTAGGATTTGTGGGCCATGTGAACATAGCAAACGGCACACAGATAGGAGCCCAATCGGGTATTATGAAAGATATAACCGAAGAGAAAAAAGCATGGATAGGTTCGCCTATATATGAATTACGTGAGTCTTTCAAAATGCAGGCAGCCTATAGAAATTTGCCCGAAATGGCAAAAAGAATCAATGAACTTGAAAGGATAATTAAAAAATTAAACGAACAGCTATAATATATTTTTGTCGAAATAAATATATATATATAATACTTGTAGTACACTATGAATTTAAAACAAACAACCATAAAAAAATCGGTATCACTTACAGGTATTGGTCTCCATACGGGGTCGCAGGTAAGTTTGGAATTTTGGCCTGCCGCAGAACATCACGGATATAAATTCCAACGCACAGATATGCCCGGGGAGCCCATTGTAGAAGCAGATGTAGATTATGTGGTTGATGTGAGCAGGGGAACAACTTTAGAAAAAAACGGAGCTAGGATAGCTACAGTTGAGCATTGCTTGGCAGCACTTGCCGGCCTTGAGATTGACAATGTACTTATTAAAATAAATGGTCCCGAAATTCCCATAATGGATGGTAGTGCCATGCCCTTTGTGGAGGCATTACAATCGGCAGGTATTATAGAGCAAGAAGCAGATAGGGAATATTTTAACTTGGCTCAAAACGTCCATTATTTAGAAGAAGACCGCGGTGTAGAAATGATTGCCATGCCCCTCGACGATTATAGGCTCACGGTGATGGTGGATTATAATTCGCCCGTATTGGGCAGTCAGCACGCATCGCTTACCAGTTTGAAGGAATTTAAAAAAGAGATTGCAAGTTGCCGTACTTTTTGTTTTTTGCATGAGCTTGAAGCATTATTAAAAAATGATTTAATAAAAGGCGGCGATTTGAATAATGCTATTGTAATAGTTGACCGTGTGGTAACGGATGATGAACTGGATCACTTGGCTGGATTATTTAATAAGCCCAAAGTAGAAGTACGCAAAGAAGGAATATTAAATAATGTGGAATTGCGTTTTCAAAATGAGCCCGCACGTCATAAACTGCTTGACTTGGTAGGCGATTTAGCACTAATTGGTATGCCCATTAAAGCACAGATTATGTCGGCCAGACCAGGGCATGCTGCCAATGTAGCTTTTGCAAAAAAAATAAAAGCCCTTATTAAAAAATCGAAGAAAAAAAGCGGTGCTCCTATCTATGATCCCAACATAAAACCAATTCATGATACAGTTGCTATTATGAAGATGTTGCCACACAAACACCCGTTTTTGATGGTAGATAAAATCATAGATATGACAGCAACTAGCGTGGTAGGAATAAAAAACATTACCCACGATCAATATTTTTTTGCAGGACATTTCCCTACGGAGCCATTGTTTCCAGCGGTTTTGCAAATAGAAGCCATGGCACAAGCTGGTGGTATTTTAATATTAAGCCAAGTGCCCGATCCAGAAAATTATGTAACGTATTTTGTAAAGATTGACAATGCAAAATTCAAAGACAAAGTAGTTCCCGGCGACACCCTCATTTTAAAACTAGAACTCACACAACCTTTCCGACGTGGTTTGGCTATAATGAAAGGGTCAGCTTATGTAGGAGATAGATTGGTGTCGGAAGCGGATATGATGGCACAAGTAGTAAAAAAACAACCCGCCAATGCGGATATAACTAATAAGCAAAAATGAAAATTTGTATAACAGGCGGGGCAGGATTTATAGGCTCACATGTGGTGCGTCTATTTGTAAAAAAATACCCCCATTACCAAATATATAATTTGGACAAACTAACCTATGCCGGAAACCTTCAAAATCTTGTAGATATTGAGCATGAACCTAACTATACTTTTGTAAAAGGCGATATTGTAGACAATGATTTTATTACCAGTTTTTTTGAACAGGAACAATTTGATGGAGTAATACATCTTGCAGCCGAAAGCCATGTAGACCGTTCTATTTTAAATCCGCTTGAGTTTGTACAAACCAATGTAATAGGTACCGTAAATTTATTGAATGCCTGTAGACATATATGGGGCAATAATTATGACAACAAAATGTTCTATCATATTTCTACCGATGAAGTGTATGGTACTTTGGGCGATGATGATAAATTTACAGAAGAAACCCATTACGACCCGCATTCTCCCTATTCTGCGTCGAAAGCAGCAAGCGACCATTTTGTGAGGGCATATTATGATACCTATAAGATGCCTGTAAAAATCAGCAATTGTTCTAATAATTTTGGCACACACCATTTTCCCGAAAAATTGATTCCCTTATGTATCCATAATATTAAAAACAACAAACCATTGCCTATCTATGGTAGAGGTGAAAATATTAGAGACTGGCTATGGGTAGCCGATCATGCACGAGCTATTGATACTATATATCACGAGGGTGTATTGGGCGAAACCTATAATATAGGCGGAAACAACGAGTGGAAAAATATAGACTTGGTAAAATTATTATGCAATTTGATGGATGGCAAGCTGAACAGAGCAGCGGGTGAATCGCTAAAACTGATTACCTATGTTACTGATAGAGCAGGCCATGATTTCAGATATGCTATAGACTCGTCAAAACTACAAAACAATTTAAACTGGAAACCAACTGGGGATTTTGAAGGTGTACTATCGCAAACAATTGATTGGTATTTGCAGAACGAAGAATGGCTGGATAATGTAACCTCGGGAAATTATCAAAAATATTACGACCAACAATATATAAATAGATAAAAAGTATATGAACAAACAAATTATTTTAGTCCCTGTAATTATTGGAATTTCTTTATTTTTCGCATCAAGCACCTTTGCACAAGACGGAAATTATAAGAGTTCAATCGGAGCATCCATTGGCAGGCCAACGGGCCTCAATTTTAAAGCTTTTATAAGTGATAAGGGAGCTTTGGATTTTGTAGCAGGCACTCGATTAAGCAGTGGTTTTAGTGATATCTGGGTAATGGGCTTATTTCAATTTCACCAAGATATGAAATCGGAGGGAGCAAAATTTTATTTCGGAGGGGGAATAACTGCACTGTACACAAAGCTACCTTTCACCCAATTAAGAGCAGGGATAGCTGGCAATATCGGCCTGGAATATAAATTTGCTGAAGCACCCATTGTATTAGCAATAGATTGGTCGCCGACAGCTTACCTCATTGGCAGTCCAAAAGAAATTGATTTTACTTTTGTAGCACTTAAAGCACGTTATGTATTAAACTAATAGTATTATAGAAATGCTGCTTCGCAAAAAACCTGTTCTGTGCAATTACTATGTAACGTATCGTTGCAATGCAAAGTGCAGTTTTTGTGATATTTGGGAAAAACCAAGTCCTTATGTTACGCTCGAAAATGTAGAACAAAACCTAGTACAACTGAAAAAATTGGGAGTGAAAGTAATTGATTTTACAGGCGGAGAGCCTTTACTACATCAAGAGTTAGACAAGCTTTTACTATTAGCAAAAAAATATAATTTTATTACTACCGTTACCACCAATACTTTATTATATCCTAAATATGCCGAGAAGCTAAAAGGATTAATAGATATGTTACATTTTAGTTTAGACTCAGCCAATGAAGAAAAGCATAATGCAAGTAGGGGAGTTAAATGTTATGATAAGTTTGTAGAATCACTGCAAGTAGCAAAATCGCTGGGTGAGCGGCCGGATATATTATATACAGTAAGCGAAAAAAACATAGAAGAAATAGAAGAAGTATATAACAAATTTTGTCTGCCCAATAAATACATATTGATTTTAAATCCCATTTTTGAATACAACGGCGTTGGTAGTAAAATAAGCGACCAACAACTTAATGATTTATTGCAATGGGGTAAAAAGAAATATATATACTTAAATAAAGCTTTCATTACTTTGCGAAAGGACGGAGGTAATCATATTGATAAGCCAGTTTGTAAAGCAGCTACTACAAGTATCGTAATATCTCCTTTTAATGAATTAGTAATGCCATGCTACCATTTGGGTGCAGAGAAAATGCCGATCAATAATGATTTAATCGAATTACGCAATTCTGCTATATCACAATATTATATAGCAAACGAAGGAAGATTGCCTGGCTGTGAAGGATGCACGGTGAATTGCTATATGCAGCCATCGTTTAGTGTTAATGTAAATAAATATTGGTTAGATGCGTTACCTTCTACGCTTAAATACAATATGTTAAAAGGAACTTGGAAAAAATTAGATATAGGATTAAATAAAGCAGCACTATAGTGCACAGTAATTAGTAATCAGTGCCATTGGGTGTCGGCTACTGACCACTGCCCGCCGCGGCGGGCTGACCACTAAAATATAAAATATAAAATATAAAATGATCTTATGATTCAACCGTTTGCATATGTAAATCCTCAGGCCAAAATAGCCGACAATGTAGTGATAGATCCTTTCACTGTGATTCATAAAAACGTGGAAATAGGCGAAGGCACATGGGTGGGACCCAATGTCACGATATTTGAAGGGGCAAGAATTGGAAAAAACTGCCGTATTTTTCCAGGAGCTGTTATATCTGCAATTCCACAAGATTTGAAATTTGCAGGCGAAGAAACCACTTGCGAAATCGGTGACCATGTTACCATTCGTGAGTGCGTAACGATTAACAGAGGTACTACCGACAAATGGAAAACTATTGTAGGCAGTCATGCTTTATTGATGGCGTACGTGCATGTAGCCCACGATTGTATAATAGGCGATAATAGTATCCTTGCAAATTCCGTTCAATTGGCAGGCCACGTTACTGTGGGCGAGTTTGCAATTGTGGGTGGACTTTCGGCGGTACACCAATTTGTAAATATTGGCCAACATGCAATGGTATCAGGAGGTTCATTGGTGCGAAAAGATGTGCCTTTATATACAAAAGCAGCACGTGAACCTTTGAGTTATGAAGGCGTAAATAGTATAGGTCTTCGTAGACGAGGTTTTTCTTCCGAAAAAATAGCTGAGATACAAGAGATATATAGATTGCTCTTTTTAAGAGGACATAATACCGCTAGAGCCATGCAAATAATTGAGGCAGAAATGCCTGCCACCAAAGAGCGTGACGAGATATTGGATTTCATCAGAGAATCGGATAGAGGAATTATGAAAGGATATCAAGCACGATAAAAAATATAATAGTACCTACCTTTATGAAAAAATATACTATCATACTTACAACAATCTTTATTTGCTGCCAATCAGCATCAGCTCAAAAAAAAATGTACCAATATCCAGTTACACAAAAACAAACCCACAGCGATAATTATCATGGCACCACTGTGCAAGACCCTTACCGGTGGCTCGAATACGACACAGCCGCTAAT